>DASSTY010000320.1:0-5629 GCA_035707585.1 Gemmatimonadales bacterium | reverse complement strand
CGGCGGAAACGAGACGAGCGCCCCGCTCCGGCCCCGGGCCAGCACCACCGACAGCTCCAGTTCCAGCTCGAGCCGCTGCTCCAGGACACAGGGAACTTGCCCGAAACGTTCAAAGGCCTCGCGCGCCTCGACGGGACCGTTCACCGCCGCCTGCCCCTTGCCGTCGTAACCGAGGCGGCTGGTCTTGAGCAGCGCCGGGCCTGCCAGTTGCGCGGCAGCTGTCTCTGCCTCCTGGATGGTGCGAACCGGCCTGAACGGCGCCGTGGCGAAGCCGGCGTCCCGGAGGAACTCCTTTTCGGTGATCCGGTCCTGCGCAATCGAAACCGCCGTGCCCGGGGGGGTCACCACGCAGCTCTGCGCCAGGCGGGCCAGCGACTGGGCGGGAACGTTTTCGAATTCGGTGGTCACGGCGGCGCAGAGCCGGCCCATCTCATCGAGCGCTGCCGGGTCGTCGTATGCCGCCTGGAGATGATGATCTGCCACCGAGCCGGCCGGGCTGGGTGCCGCCGGGTCGAGCACCACGACCCGGTAGCCCATCGTCTGCGCTCGCATGGTGAACATCCTGCCGAGCTGACCGCCGCCCAACACCCCGAGGGTAGCACCGGGAAGAATCACGAGGGCTCCGGAAGGGTCTGGCGCTCGACTCGCTCCCGCTGCGCCCGCCGGAACTCGGCGATCCGCGCGGCCAATTGCGGATCCGTTACCGCCAGCATTGCAGCGGCAAAGAGCCCCGCGTTGGCGGCTCCCGCCGCACCGATCGCGAAGGTCGCCACCGGCACACCGCGAGGCATCTGCACGATCGAAAGCAGCGAATCGAGGCCCTGCAGATGTCGGCTCGGCACCGGCACGCCCAGGACCGGGAGCGTCGTCTTGGCGGCCACCATGCCGGGGAGATGTGCCGCACCCCCGGCGCCGGCAATGATACAGCGGAGCCCGCGCCCGGCCGCCTCTTCGGCGTAGCGGAACATCTGGTCGGGAGTTCGGTGCGCCGAAACAACCCGGGATTCATGCGGCACTCCCAGATCCCGGAGCGCGCCTGCGGCATGCTGCATGACCTCCCAATCCGAATCACTTCCCATGATGATGCCGACCAGCGGCGCGGTCATCAGACTCTCCAGCGGTGCAGGGTGAGCAATTGTTTGTGCCGGTGATCACGGTCACGGCGATTCGGCGTCCCGGCCGCTAAACCACAGGTGCGTAGCCGGGATCCGCCGTCCGATGTCTCGCGATCGCCGATCAGCCGCCTTCGCACGGCCCAGCTTCCTCCGAACATCGCATGGCGCCAGGCGCCACACGGGTGCTCCCGACATACGCCTCGGGACCAATGCACTATTGCAGGGAGGAAGCGTATGGGAACCAACCTCGGGATCAACTACGACCGTCGCGATCAGATGGACGAGGGCACCGTCCGGTCGGGTGCCGCGGAAATCGCCGGTGGCTCGACTGCGGAAGCGCTCGCCGGAGCAGCCGCCGTGGTGCTTGGCATTCTGGCACTGATCGGGCTTCTGCCGGTCACCATCGGCGCTATCGCCACGATAGCAGCCGGCGTGGCGCTGCTGATCGGCGGCGGCGCCATCGCCGCGCGCTTTGCCCGGCTCCGCTCGATCGAGCGCCGCAGCGCCGGACGCCAGATGGCCACCAGTTCGGGACTGGAAGCCTTCATGGGTCTGGCCGCGCTGGCGCTGGGCATCCTGGCATTGCTCGGCGTCGACCCGCTGACGCTGATGGCCGTCGCCGCCATCGTGCTGGGCGCCGGCGTGCTGATGGCCGCCGGAGCCGCCACCCGGATGGAGAACATGCTCCAGTGGATGCAGCCGGTCGGGTCGGAGCGCCGCCAGCATGAGATGGTAGCCACCGCCAGCGCGTCCGATGTTCTGGTCGGGCTGGGCGCCGTAGTGCTCGGCATTCTGGCGCTGCTCGGACTTAGCCCGCTCACTTTGACGCTCGTCGCGATGATCGCGGTCGGTGCCACGCTGCTGTTCAGCGGGTCCGCACTGACCGGCCGGTTTTCCGCGATGTTCGGCGGCTGAAACGGTTCCTAGACGGTAGCCCGCGTCCGGTCCATGGTACCGCGGTACGCCAGCGATGCCTGTGCCGCGGCCAGCCGAGCGATCGGCACCCGAAACGGCGAACAGGAGACATAGTTCATGCCGAGCCGGTCGCAAAAGCCGACCGACGCGGGCTCGCCGCCGTGCTCCCCGCAAATTCCCAACTTGAGATCCGGGCGAGTCCGGCGGCCCAGCTCGCAGGCCATCTGAATCAGTTTGCCGACGCCGGTTTGATCGAGCACCTGGAACGGATCGGCCTCGATGATTCCATGCTCCAGGTAATACGGCAGGAACCGGCCTGAGTCGTCGCGCGAGAGCCCCCAGGTCGTCTGGGTCAGGTCGTTGGTCCCGAACGAGAAGAACTGGGCTTCGCGGGCAATTTCATCGGCCGTCAGCGCCGCGCGGGGCAGTTCGATCATGGTCCCCAGCAGATAGGGCACCGTGATCTGCCGTTCGCGGAAGACTTCTTCGGCCTCCTGCCGAACGATCAGCGCCTGCTTCCGGAACTCCACCACGCTGGCCGTGAGCGGCAGCATCACTTCGGGCATGACGCGAACCTTCCGCGCCGCGACGATGCAGGCCGCCTCGAAGATGGCGCGCGCCTGCATGGCGCTGATCTCGGGATAGAGGATGCCCAGACGGCAGCCGCGGAGACCCAGCATCGGGTTGGTCTCCTTCAGACTGTTCACCACCCGGGTGATGTCGGCCGGGTCGCGGCCCAGTTGATGGGCCAGCTCTTCGATTTCGTGCCCCTCGTGCGGCAGGAATTCGTGGAGCGGCGGGTCGAGCAACCGGATGGTGACCGGGTAGCCGTCCATCGCGCGGAAGATCGCCTCGAAGTCGCCGCGCTGCATGGGAAGCAGCTTGGCCAGCGCGCGGCGCCGGCCGGCCTCGTCTTCGGCCAGGATCATCTCGCGCATCGAGGTGAGCCGCTCGCCATCGAAGAACATGTGTTCGGTGCGGCAGAGCCCGATCCCTTCGGCGCCGAAATCGCGGCCGCGGTGCGCATCGGCCGGCGTATCGGCGTTGACGCGGACATGGAGATGCCGGACCCGGTCGGCCCAGCCCATCAGCCGGTTGAAATCATCGCTCAATTCGGGCGCGACCAGCGCGGCCTTGCCGGCGTAGATCCGCCCGGTGCCGCCATCGAGGGTGATCCAGTCTCCCTGCCGGACCACCCGGCCGTCGACCGAAAACTGTCCGGCGGCTTCGTCGACCCGCAGCGCCTGCGCACCCGCAACGCACGGTTTGCCCATTCCGCGCGCTACCACCGCGGCGTGCGAGGTCATGCCGCCCCGGGCGGTGAGCACTGCGCGCGCCGCCACCATCCCGTGGAAATCCTCCGGACTGGTTTCCCGGCGCACCAGAATCACCGACTCACCGGAGCGTCCCAGCGCTTCGGCCTGATTGGCATCGAACACCACGGTACCGGAGGCGGCGCCCGGCGAGGCGGGAAGTCCGGTGGCCAGGAGATCGAGCGACGCGCCGGGGTCGATCGTGGGATGAAGCAGCTGGTTGAGATCCTGAGGCGGAATCCTCGCGACCGCTTCTTCTTCAGTGATCAACCCTTCGTCCACCATTTCGCAGGCGATCCGAACCGCCGCGTGTCCCGAGCGTTGGCCGCGGCGGGTCTGCAGCATGTACAGCCGGCCGCGTTCGATGGTGAACTCCATGTCCTGGACATCGCGGAAATGGCGCTCCAGGGTACGCGCCACCCGCTCCAGTTCGTGGTAGGCATCCGGCATGGCGTCGCGAAGCCCGGCGATGGGGAGCGGATCGCGGGTGCCCGCCACGACGTCTTCTCCCTGCGCGTTCATCAGGAACTCGCCGTAGAGACCCCGCTCGCCGGTAGACGGATTCCGGCTGAAGGCCACGCCGGTTCCCGAGTCTTCGCCCAGATTGCCGAACACCATCGCCACCACGTTGACGGCGGTGCCCATCGCGTCGGGGATGTCGTGCAGCTTCCGGTAATCAATGGCGCGCCGGGTATTCCAGCTTTCGAACACCGCGCGAATGGCGCCCCAGAGTTGATCGACCGGTTCATCGGGGAAGGCTTCGCCCCGCACCTCGTGGACGTGCTTCTTGAAGGCGGCCACCAGCGCCTGCAGTTCTTTGGCGGGCACATCGATGTCGCGCTCCACACCGGCGCGCTTCTTGGCTTCGGCCAGCAGAGCTTCGAATCCCTGTTTGGGGATGTCGTACACCACACTGCCATACATCTGCACGAAGCGGCGATAGGAATCCCACGCGAACGCCGGGTTGCCGCTCTGGCGAGCCAGCCCTTCGACTGTGGTGTCGTTGAGGCCCAGGTTGAGGATGGTCTCCATCATGCCCGGCATCGAGACCGCCGCGCCGGAGCGGACCGACACCAGCAGCGGATTGGTGCCGTCGCCAAAATGCTTGCCGGTGGCGCCCTCCAGCCGCTGCAGGTTGTTCTCGACTTGCGCGGTGAGGCGGAGGGGAAACTGATGGCTCTCCAGATAGGTGAGGCAAAGGGTGCTGGCGATGGTAAATCCGGGCGGGACCGGGATGCCGATCGTGGTCATCTCGGCCAGCCCCGCGCCCTTGCCGCCGAGAATGTCTTTCATCGCCGCAGTGCCGTCGGCCCGGCCCTGCCCGAAGAAGTAGACCAGAGGCTGCGAGTAGGGGCCGCTCATGCCGGCACCGGAGCGTCGGAAGTAGCATGAGATAGCTGCACGTAGTCCTCGGGAGTCGGGGTGGGGTACTGCCCGGAGAAGCAGGCGTGACAGAATCGGTTACTGGCGCCGGCGGCTCGCAGCATGCCGGCCAGTGAGAGGTGACCCAGCGTATCGACACCAAGATACTGCCGAATCTCTTCCGGCGAATGGGTGGCGGCGATCAGCTCCGCCCGGGTCGGCGTGTCGATCCCGTAATGACAGGGGCCGGTAATCGGCGGCGAGGCGAGCCGGAGATGCACTTCGCGGGCTCCCGCGGCGCGAATCATCTGGACCAGTCCCTTGCTGGTGGTGCCGCGGACCAGGCTGTCGTCCACCACGACGACCGACTTGCCTTCGATGACCTCGCGTACCGGATTGAACTTGATCTTGACCTTGGCCACCCGGAGCGCCTGGGTCGGATTGATGAACGTACGACCCACGTAGTGATTGCGGATCAGTCCGTGTTCCAGCTTGATCCCGCTCACTTCGGAAAATCCCAGCGCCATTGCGTTGGCGCTGTCGGGGACGCTGAAGACGACTTCGGCTCCCGGCGCCGGCTGTTCTTCGGCCAGAGCGCGGCCCAGCTGCCGGCGGACCCGGTCTACCGATTCACCGAACACCAGACTGTCCGGGCGGGCAAAGTAGACCAGCTCGAAGACGCAGCGGCTCACCGGACGAGGTGCCAGCCGCGGCAGCTCTTCGATTTTTCCGTCGGTGATCCGGATGAAATCGCCCGGCTGGAGTTCGCGCGTGAGCGTTGCGCCGATCAGATCGAGCGCGCAGGTCTCGGACGCGACCACCGCGCCCTCGCCCAGATGGCCGATCACCAGCGGGCGGAATGCGCGCGAGTCGACTACCGCATACATGGTGCGGCCAACGGTGATTACCAGACTGTAGGCGCCG
>DASSTY010000319.1:0-9454 GCA_035707585.1 Gemmatimonadales bacterium | reverse complement strand
TGGAGGGAATCAGCAGCTTCCGTTCGCCACCCACCCGCATGCCGGCCACTCCTTCATCCCATCCGGCGATTACTCGTCCCGCACCCAGCTTGAAGCTGAACGGCTGATTGCGATCGCGGCTGCTGTCGAACTTGGTGCCGTCGGTGAGCCAGCCGGTGTACTGCACGCTCACCGTTTGTCCCGCCGTGGCGACTTCGCCGGTGCCCACCTTCACGTCCTCGTACATCAGGCCCGACTGCGTCCGGGTCATCCGTGTAGTATCCACGTTGAGCTCCTTGGCGTAACCCGCCGGTGGGAGAATCGGCGTCTTCCGAAAATCGTTGAGGTCGCAGCCGGCGACCGCGAGCAGAGTGGCGAGTGCGACCACACTCCCGGCACCAAACCGGATCATCAGAGTCCAGAGTCCTTTCTCCGCACCAATTCAGTCTCCAGGCGTGAAACATCGGCGATATCCTGAGGTCGCCCTGCGACACGCTTGTTGGTGATCAGGTCACGAAGTCCAATGAACGGCACCTCGACCCCATCGATCGCCGCGACGACCCGATTGGGCCATGCATCGTCGAACTCAACGCCATCAATGGCCGTGACGATGTCGATGCGGTTGGGCTCGATACCGAGCTGAAAAATCAGGTCGGGCTGGCAGAGGTCTGTCTCTGTTACCTGATCCAGCGGGGCGCCGAACGCAGCCAAGGCGCGCATTATCCGGGTAGCATTGTGGGGGGAGCGGCGAATCCAGAAGTCGAGGTCACCCGTCGCGCGCGGCAAACCGTGCAGGGCGAGAGCGTACCCGCCAACCACGAGGAATTCAACGCCTTCCGCGCCGAATGCGGACAACATGTCTCTGAAGTCGGGATTCAGCACGCTCGGGTTCCCCCTTGAACGTCCAGGCCTGCTGCGCCAGCTGCCACATGATACCGATTCGCTCGGCGGCCGAAAGCTCTCCCACATCAGGCGGAGACTGTTGTTCGTGCAATGGCCGGACGTGCACGAAGATCTTTCGCTGCGGAGTCATGTGAATTGGCCTCCGACCATGGCTCGACTTCGTCGCGATGGCGGACCGTGTCGTTGAGCGGCAATCAATCTGACGAAACGAAAAGCCGGCGGACGCCGGCTCCTCAGACTATCGGGACGGCGGGATTTGAACCCGCGACCCCTGCAACCCCATTGCAGTGCGCTACCGGACTGCGCCACGTCCCGGATGCCGGCCGACGCCGGCACGTGCTGCGAGGCGGAATTGTACCGCTGGCGCCGCCGCGATGGAAGGGCTGGCGGGAACCTGGCCCGAGTCGGGCGTGTTCCAGTGAGCCGAACCCGAAGATAGCCCGAAATCGGGGGAGCTAAGTGATGCCGTACCAACGACTTAAAAATAGGGTACCCCCCTATGCAAAATCCGGCTTGGTAACCTCATGCAGGGGGCCCACTTAGCGGACAGTTGACGGCACTCAAGTTATTGTTATATTTGCACTTACATCGGTTTCAGCAGGCAATCGGCCACCGCCGCGAGTACCGCAGAGGCCCGATGTGAATGCCTGGCTCGGCACGCCCGCCGGGTCGGGGGTAACGGAGGGAGCGGCGCGCTCGCCGTTCCCAATACACGAATCGGAGAAGCAGCATGTCGGACGAACTGGAAGCGATGCTCGAAGCCCCGGCCGCGGCCCCGCCGCAGTGGGATCCGTTCCAACTCATGGACCGGATGGACGAAGAGGCGCTTCGGCGCGAGCTGGACGGTGTGGCCACCACCGAGCTGGTGTATGTGGTCAAGGAGGGCGGCCAGGAAGTCGTCGGCCTCTCCAAGACCGGTGTGGATGAGTGCTGCCTGGCGCTGGTGAGCCAGGGACAGGTCATCCGCGAAGAAGATCTCCAGTACGAAATCCTCGGCCAGGACGAAGATCGCGAAGCGCTCTTCAAGGTGCGCGCGGCGCGGTTTGCCGTCTCCCCCGAGGGGCAGGAAGTTCGGCTCGACCAGGTGATCGGCGTCAAGCGGCAACCGCTCTATTTCGAGCGCGCCGCCCTGGATCTCGATGCCAAGGTGCCGAGCAAGAAGTATCGCGGGCGCACCTACCGCGAACTGCTCCAGGATGCCGAAGGACGGGACTATCTGGCCTGGATGGCGGAAAACTTCCAGGAGCCGGAAATCCGTCAGTTCGTCACCCGGATTCTGGCCGGAGAGGAAGTAGTCGCCCAGCGGGGCAAGCAGCTCAACCCGCACTGGTACGAGGCGGGTGCCATGAAGGCGGCGCGGAACGCCCGGTTCCGGCTGATCCCCGGCAACGTGCGCGCGCAGGTCATCGCCGCGGCACGAGAGGCCGGGCACACCCGCGAAGTCGCGGCGCAGAGCGGCACCATTCGCTCGGGAATGCGCGCCAAACCGGCCGCCAAGGCGCCCGCGCGGGCCGAGCCGGCCATGCGGGTGCCGGCGGAGGGAGAAAGCCCCAATCGGATCGGGCCGTACGCGCCCACCGAAAAGCAGGTCGCCTTCTTCCAGCGGCTGGCCGATAGCCCGGTCTTCACCGAAGAAGAGCGCACCCGCGCGCTCGACTGGCTGGCCACCAAGGCCACCCGGCAAACCATCAAGGACCAGATCGACTGGCTCAAGCGCCAGGTGGAAACCCGGAAGGGCCGGGGCGCCACCGCCGCCTGACGAAGCGATCTAAACCCACCTCAGCAAACACCTCCCACGGGGCGGCCTCACCAGCCGCCCCGTGGTGCATTCGGCCGGTGCGGAATGCCGAAAAGCTTTTCGATCCGCCACGCCATAGTATGCACGCACCGCTGAGTGCAACTGTTTGTTCCCGCCAACGGGCCGTCTCGCAAGCAGTTGGTCCCCTCTGACAAAGTGGCGCGCTTTCTGCAACTACAACTGCACGTGCATCCGCTACAACTAATTGTTCGTTCCCTGGACGGCTCACAATGACGATGTCCATTGTTCCGGCAGCCACCGAAACGGCTGCTTTCAGCCCTCGCCGAGCGCTCTGGCCGCTGGCGACCCTGGGAACGATGCTGCTCCTGATCGTGGTGCTTACCGCGCGGCTGATGACCGTCACCCTCGCCCCCTCAGCGGTCCAGCACACGGCCATCGTCGCCGCCGATTCGATCAGCGCTCCTCACGTGACGGTGAGCCGGATGGCCGCCGTCACTCCTCCGGTCTCTCCCTGACACTCCGGTGATACGGCTCCACCACCTGCCGCGGTACTGGGCGGCGGCACTGCTCGCCCTGGGTTTAACGGCTTCGCAGACTTCCCCAACGAACTTGGCCTATCGCGCCGGCGCCTTCTCCGCCTCGGCCGATACGACCCTGCCCCGTAACCGCGCGGTCGATTCCCTGGGCCTCACCGAAGCGCTCCACCTCGGCTTCCGGGGAGAAGCCGCCGGGTTCCTGTCGCGGGCCGGGCTTCCGCCGGTGGCGGGCAATCTGGCGCTGGGCGAGCACGGGCTCACGTTCATTCCGGCTGGCGGCGGCCCCGCCCTCCCGTACCCGCTCTATCGTGTGCGGCAGCGGGACGGCGGCACCGTTCGAGTCCCCTCGCTGCGGCTCTTCGATACCCGGCCCAGCGGGGCCGACTCGGTCTATTTCTTCCGCCTGGACGGCGCTGTCTTCGAGACCCAGGGTCCCGGCCTCTTCCGGCTGCTGGTAGATCATCCCGAGTGGCTGGACAGCCTGCGGCAGGATCTTCCCCCCGCGATGCCAACGCTGGTGGCGCTGGGCGACACGGCCGCCGCGTATCATCTGATCGATTCGCTGAGCGCCACCCCGTACGCTGATTCGCTGTATCAGCTCTTCGGTGCGCCGGCCCATCCGGTGGGACTGGTCGGGAGCCATGGACGCGCGGCGGGACGGCTGGGCGAGTACATCGCTTCGCGCGATTCGGTCTCGCTCTCGCCCACGCACATGGAGAGCATGAGCCAGCTGCGGCACAGCCTGGCGCACGAACTGGCCCACCGATGGCAGCGGCGCGCGCCGCGCACCGTCCGGGCGCTCTGGCGCGGAGTGCCTCCCATCGCCGACTCGCTGCGCTACGGCTACGACGACGAACAGGAGCATCAGGCCGAAGCGGTCGCGTTCGCGGTCAGTTTTCTGCAGACGACGGCGCGGCCCGACATGTCCGCCGCGGATCGGCTGGCCCTGCTGGCCGCCTACGAGCGGCTGGTTCCGGGTACCCGCACGATGGCGCGCTACCTGCTTACCCGGCCGGTCTACCGGCATCACCCGCTGACAGGGCAACTGACTGCGCCTACCGGCATCGCGTCGGCGCGCCGCGGTCACTGACGGAGTAACGAATGGATTTCCGGATTCGCTGGGCGCTGGCGGCCGGGGCTGCGGCGCTCATTCTGGCCTTTGTGGTCACCTGGGCCGTCCGCACCACCCCCAAGACCCACCCCGTTCCCGAGCTGACCTACACCGCCCTCCTCGATGAAATCGCGCATGGGCGGGTCGATTCGATCGCCGTGACGCCGATGCACGAGATCCAGGCGTGGTGGCGCAGCCCTTCGACCGCCGGCGACGCGTTCCGGGTGGTCTATTCGTCGCCCGATGCCAGTGATCTGGTCCGCCGCGCCACCGACGCCGGCGTGGCAGTGTCGTTCCGCCCGGCCGAGCGGGGACACGGCATCGAGACGCTCAATCTGGTGATCAGTCTCGCGGTGCTCGGCATCTTCGGCGTGATCATCCTCCGCCAGATCCAGGGGCAGAACGGCGGCGGCGACCTGTCGGGGCGGGCTCGCTCGAGCACGACCTTCGCGCAGGTGGCGGGGAACGAAGGTGTCGTGGCGGAACTCCGCGAAGTCGTCGAATTCCTGAAGCAGCCGGAGCGGTTCGATCGAGTCGGCGCCCGGACGCCCAAGGGTGTCCTGATGTTCGGCCCCCCGGGCACCGGCAAGACGCTTATGGCGCGCGCCGTGGCGGGCGAAGCCGGGGTCCCCTTCTACAGCATTTCCGGCTCCGAGGTCACCGGCTTCATCGTAGGGCTGGGCGTTCGCCGGATTCGCAGCCTGTTCCGCAAGGCGCGGAAGAGTGGCGGGGTGATTTTCATCGATGAGATTGACGCCCTCGGTGGACGCCGCGGGCGCAATCAGTCTCACAACGAGGACGACCGGACGCTCAACCAGCTGCTGGTCGAGATGGACGGATTCACCCAGCGCGATGGGGTTGTGGTGCTGGCCGCCACCAACCGATCGGATGATCTCGACCCCGCCCTGCTCCGGGCCGGCCGGTTCGATCGGTCCGTTTCAGTTGGACTGCCGACCGCAAGCGAGCGCGAGGCCATCCTCCGGCTCCACGCAGCCGAGCGCCGTGTTCCGCTCGGGGCCGACGTGGATCTGCATCGGCTGGCTCGGCTGATGCCGCAGACCAACGGCGCCGATCTGGCCAATCTGCTCAACGAAGCGGCCATCTCCGCGGCCCGGACCGGCAGTGAGGCAGTGGGCTGGAGTGACTTCGAAGTGGCCCGCGACCGGCTGCTGCTGGGGAAGGAGCGCACCGGTTTCCGCGCCACCACTAACGAGTGGCGGATTGTAGCTCTGCACGAAGCCGGACACGCCGTCGCGGGGGTGGTCTGCTGTCCGGAAGACGGGCTCCACAAGGTGACCATCCAGCCGCGCGGCCGGGCCATGGGCGTCGCGTTCTTCTCGCCCGACGACGATCGGCACCTGCATTCCCGTCACTATCTCGAGGGGCAGATCCTCAAGGCGCTGGGCGGCCGCGCCGCCGAAGAGACGATGTTCGGCGCCGAGGCGATCACCAGCGGCGCGCGGAGCGATCTCCAGCACGCTACCCGCGTCGCCAAGGACATGATCTACAATCTCGGCATGGGCGCCGAGACCGGATTGGTGGTCTACGACACTCAGAATGGCCCGGTCAGCGGCGAGATGCACGCGGCGATGGACCGCGAGGTGCGCGAGCTGATCGAGCGGATGTACGCGCGGGTCCGTGAGGTGATCGTGGCGAACCGGGCGCCGCTCGAAGCACTGGGAGCAGCGCTGCTGGAGCACGAGACGCTGGACGGCGCGGAGGCGTTGAGGATTCTGGAGGAGGCAGGGCTGCAGGGAGGACGTTAGGACGGGAGGACGGGCAGACGGAATGGCGGACGGACGGACTGACGGACAGACGGACTGACGGACGGGCGGACAGACGGACAGACGGACAGTAGACGGGAGGACGGGAGGACGGGAAGACGGGATGATGGGAGGGTCTGAGCGAGCTGGGGCGGGATCGTCTATGTTTGCGGGAGGAGGTGAACATGACCAACGTTCCACCCGACGACGAATTCCCCCAGCCTGAATCTGGAGAACCGCAACCCCGCATCCCGGTCGCTCTGGCGGCCACCGAAGATCCGGTACAGCTGGATGTCCAACTGGTCGAAGACGAACGCACCCCCGACGGAATGGTCTGCATGGGCACCTTCCGCGAGGGACGCCTGATCGCCCGCTGCGTGCTGCCGCCCGAAGCCTGGCAGGAACTCTCCGACAATGAAATCTTCGAGGAGGCGGTGCCGGTGGTGCTGGTAGCGCAGGAGGCGCCTCCCGGACTGCAATGCCGTCTCTACGCAATGATCGTCGTCCCCACGGAAGAAGAAGAGGACGACGAGCCCCCCGCGCCGTGGGCCGCAAGTGTGCCGAGTTCCGGGTACGAAGCGGCGGTGGCGGAAAACGACGACGACTCTGAAGAATCCCCCGATGTCCGCATGGTTCCTCTTCCGCTCGGCAATATCGTCCGGTTCGAGCGTGACCGCGTGCATCCCGACAGCCTCCCGCGCGAGGCCGTGGATGTTCTCGAGAAGCTGATCCAGGGCCGCACCTCCGAAGTCGTCGATCGAGCGCTGGCAGACCTGCTGGATCCGGGAAACGGCAATCACGAAAACGGGAGCGGGTAAAACACGAGAAGCGGGAAGCGGGAAGCGGGAAGCGGGTGACTCCGACCAGCGCCACTTCCCGTTTCCCAATCCCCACGACCCACGACTCACGACTCGCGCCCCACGCCCCAACTCGCGCTTACCCCGTGTAACCCACATCACGTCGCATCCCGCATCTTCCTGTTACCCTCGTAACTGGCCCGCAAGTGCGGCTCCGGCTGTGGGCCGTGAACTCCCGCCGGGACGGCCGATGTCACCTGATGGTCAACGCCAATCGCGGCTGCCGCACCGTACCATTCTCGTCGTTGACGACGACCCCGGAGTGCGGCGCGTCGCCACCCGGATCCTGGTGGCGCAAACCTATCAGGTGCTCGAAGCCGAGGACGGCGCCCGTGCCGTCGAGATCCTCGCCGAAAAACCGGAGCAGGTTGATCTGGTTCTGACCGATGTGGTCATGCCGGTGATGAACGGCCGTGAGCTGGCCGACGCCATCGCGCAGCGGTGGCCCCACGTCCAGCTGCTGTTCATGTCGGGGTACGCCGGAGATGAGATCGTTGGCCGCGGGCTGCTCGATCCCGGCACTCCATTCCTCCGCAAGCCGTTCACTCCGGCCCTGCTGGCCATCGCCATTCGCAGCGTTCTGGCCGCGTGACCCGCTGATCGACGGTGCCCGCCCTCTTCTCCCGTTCGGCCGGCCGGCTCTTTCGTATTCTGATCGTCGTTGGAATTGCACTCGCAGTCGGGATACCAGTGCTGCTCATGGCGTGGGTCCGCACACCGCCGGCTACCGGACAGCACAGCGCACCGGCGCAGCCGGTTGAGTTCAGTCATCAGCTACACGCCGGCGCGTTCCGGATCGATTGCCGCTACTGCCACACGACCGTGGAGCGCGCCGCGACCGCCGGGATGCCTGCCACCGAGACCTGCGTGCCGTGCCACCAGCCGGTGTGGTACAACGGGCCGTTCTTCGCGCCGGTGCGGCAGAGTCTCGCAACCGGAAAGCCGATTCCCTGGCAGCGGGTCAACGATCTCCCCGACTACGTCTTTTTCAATCACGCGATCCACATCCGGAAGGGCGTGGCCTGCGAAACCTGCCACGGCCGGGTGGATCAGATGGCTCGCGTGGAGCAGGCGGCTCCGCTCACGATGGGCTGGTGTCTCGATTGTCATCGCAACCCGGCACCGCACCTTCGGCCGCGGTCGGCGGTCACTACGATGGGATGGACCCGCCCCGCCGACTCCAGCGAGAGCGGCGCCGCACTGGCGCGGCGCTACGCCGTAAAGCCGGTTACCGATTGCTCTGCGTGCCACCGATGAAAGACTACTGGCGCGCGCTGGAAGAGCGGATCGACTCACCCGAGTTTCAAGCCGAGCTGCGCGCGGAATTCCCGGCCGGCGCCGACCAGCTCGATCGCGGAATCTCCCGGCGCAGCTTTGTTAGACTACTCGGCGCCAGCATGGCGCTCGCCGGCATCGGCGGATGTTTTCGCCGGCCGCGGGAGCCAATTCTGCCGTATGTCCATCGCCCCGAGGATGTCACACCCGGCCAGCCGCTGCACTACGCGACTGCGATGCTCCTGGGCGGTTATGCCACCGGGCTGCTGGTAGAGAGTCATGCCGGCCGGCCGACCAAGATCGAAGGGAACCCCGATCATCCCGCGAGCCTCGGCGCAGCCGGCGTGTTTCAGCAGGCGTCGCTGCTCGAGCTCTACGATCCGCATCGGGCGCGCACCATCACCCGTCGTGGGCGCCGCGCCAATGCCGCCGCACTCGCACGGCTACTCGATCCATCAGCCATCGCTCGGCGAGCCGGCGCGCGCGGCCACGGGCTGCACCTGCTGCTGGAACCGACCAGTTCACCGCTGATCGGCCGGCAGCTCGATCGAATCCTCGAACGATTCCCGGCAGCGCAGATCCACTGGTACGCACCGCTGGCATCGCGAACGCAGCTGGATGCCACCGCTGCGGCGTTCGGCCGCGCCCTGCAGCCGATCTACCAGCCGGCCGCAGCCGAAGTGATTGCCGTCTTCGAGGACGACATCTTTGGCGCCGGGCCGTTCCACCTGCGCTACGCGCGCGAGTTCGCCGGCGGACGGAGACTGACAGCGCCCGGTGATTCGATGAACCGGCTGTACGTGGCGGAAGGCCGCCCAACGATAACCGGCGGCATTGCCGATCACCGGCTGCCCAGCCGGCCCTCGCGCATGCCACTGCTGCTGCCGGCCTTGCTGAACCGGCTGCGCGGCAGCGGCGCATCAGACCCCGCTCTGACCGAGCCGGAGCAGCGATGGATCGAGGCACTCGCGCGCGATCTCCAGGCACACCGGGGCGCCGCGCTGGTGATCGCCGGTGAGATGCTTCCGCCCGAAGCGCAGGCGCTGGCGCATCTGGCAACCGCGGCGCTGGACGGGGCTGGCCACGTCGTCCGGTACATCGACCCGGTGCTGCTGCCCGGAGCAACCAGACCGGGGCTCGGCAGCCTGGTGAACGCCATGCAGCAGGGCGACATCGAAACACTGATCGTGGTGGATGGCAATCCGGTCTACACTGCACCGGCCGACATTGATTTCAGCGCGGCGCTCACCAAGGTGCCGAACAGCGTACAT
>DASSTY010000318.1:0-2193 GCA_035707585.1 Gemmatimonadales bacterium | reverse complement strand
AAGGAATCCTGGCGCACGAGCGGGTTTCCAAGAAGGAAGCTCGTGCCCGAGCTCTGGACCTCCTGCAGGAAGTCGGCATCCCCGATCCGGCCGAGCGACTGGGCAACTATCCGCATCAGCTCAGCGGCGGAATGCGCCAGCGGGTAATGATTGCGATCGCGCTGGCGGCCCGCCCCGAGCTGCTCATCGCCGACGAGCCCACCACCGCGCTCGATGTCACCGTGCAGGCCCAGATTCTCGAAGTACTGGACCATCTGCGGGAATCGCGCGGCATGGCGGTTCTGCTGATCACCCACGACCTGGGCATCGTGGCCGGCCGGGCCGATCATGTGGCAGTGATGTACGCCGGAGAGATCGTGGAGTCGGCTCCCACTGCCGAGCTGTTCGCCAATCCGTCACACCCATACACTCAGGGACTCTTTGCCTCGGTGCCGCGGATTCGGGGTCCGCGCGAACGGCTGCATCCGATTCAGGGCACCGTGCCTCCTCCCGATGCGTGGCCCAGCGGCTGCCGTTTCCGCCCACGCTGCCCCGCGGCGTTCGACAAGTGCGTGGAGCACCCCTCCGATCTTCCGGTGGCCGCAGACCACACGATGAAATGCTGGCTGGCCGAGCGAGGTGAGCCGTGACCGCCACCGACGCCACCATCGTGCACGGAGGCGGCGACACCCGTGAGGCGCCGCTGCTGGAAGTCCGCGACCTGGTCAAGTACTACACCGCCGGCGGGCTGTTCCGCCGCAACCAGCCGCCGGTACGCGCGGTCGACGGGATCTCGTTCGACATCGGCCGCGGGGAAACGCTGGCGCTGGTGGGAGAATCGGGCTGCGGCAAGTCGTCGGCGGGGCGCACCATTCTGCGGCTGCAGGAGCCCACCTCGGGGCAGGTTCGTTTCGATGGCGAGCCGGTTTTCGATCTTGACCGCGAAGCGCTCCGGGCGCTGCGGCGGCGGATGCAGATCATCTTCCAGGATCCCTACAGCTCACTCAATCCGCGAATGACCGTGGGCGCCGCGATCGCCGAAGGGATCGAAATTCATCACCTGGCGAGCGGCGCCGATATCGGCCGGCGAGTCGCCGCGCTGCTGGAAGAGGTGGGCCTCGATCCCGGCTACGCTCGGCGCTATCCCCATGAGTTCTCCGGCGGCCAGCGGCAGCGGATCGGCATCGCCCGCGCGCTGGCGGTGGAGCCTTCGTTCATCGTCTGCGACGAGCCGGTATCTGCGCTGGACGTGTCGGTGCAGGCGCAGGTGCTCAACCTGCTGCTCGATCTTCAGCAGCAGCGGAGCCTTTCGTATCTGTTCATTGCGCACGACCTGGCGGTGGTACGACAGATCGCCCACCGGATTGCGGTGATGTACCTGGGGCGGATCGTGGAGATCGGCCCCACCGAAGCACTCCTTTCCGATCCCCGTCATCCCTACACCGTAGCGCTGCTCTCCGCCGTGCCCGAACCCGACCCGGCGCTGCAGCATCAGCGGATCGTGCTGCACGGCGATCTTCCCAGCCCGTCGTCTCCTCCCAGCGGCTGTCCCTTCCACCCGCGTTGCTTCCACCCGCTGCGCGATGAGCGCTGCGTGCGCGAAGTCCCGCACTTGCGGCCGATTACCGGAACCAAAGCCGCCTGCCACTACGCCGAAGTGCCCGTGTCCGCGGAGGAGTGACCGCGGTCACCGCCCATCCGTGCGCCAGGTGTCATCTTGCCAGGTGAAATCACCTCATTTCCGGCGCAGGCCGGGAGGAGCAGTCATGGCAGACGACGATCTCGACCGGGAAGGCCTCAAGAACCGCGCAAAGGGAATGGCGAAGGAAGCAGAGGGCCGCATCCGCAACGCCGCCGGCGCGGTTACCGATGATGCCGGCGAGCAGATCAAAGGCAAGGCCCAGGAACTTGGCGGCAAGGCCCGCCAGCACTTCGGCAAGATGCAGCAGGACGCCGCCGACAGCGACAAGCCCGACGGCGATACCCATCGGCACTGATTTCCCGCCCCGGAGTCCTGCACTATCTTTGACGCATGACTCCCACACATCGCTCGAACGGCTCCCAGGCGGAGCCGTCCGGGCAGCCGATCGTTCAAATCGACGCCTTTACCACAGCACCGTTCGGGGGCAATCCCGCCGGTGTCTGCCTGCTCACCCGCGAGCGCGACGCCGACTGGATGCAGCTGGTGGCGCGCGAAATGAACCTGGCGGAAAC
>DASSTY010000317.1:0-4247 GCA_035707585.1 Gemmatimonadales bacterium | reverse complement strand
CGTCTCGCTCCCGCGCGGCGGCGTCGTCAACGGCGCCACGTCAGTCGGGGGCTGGTCCTCGGTTCGGGGCAGGCAGATTCGGAAGGTGGAGCCGCTACCGGGCGCGCTGTCCACCCAGATGTACCCACCGCTCTGCTGAATGATTCCGTACACCGTCGCGAGACCGAGCCCGCTGTTCTGGGCGGCGAGCTTGGTGGTAAAGAACGGTTCGAAGATTCGGCTTCGGGTCGCCTCGTCCATGCCGATGCCGGAATCATGCACCGCCAGCGTCACGTAGGTTCCGGCGGGGATGTCGATCCCGATGGTCCGGTAAGCGGCGCCGCGGTCGAAGGTGACTTCGGCCGTTTCCAGTCGAAGAACACCGCCCTCGGGCATCGCATCGCGGGCGTTGAGGGTCAGGTTCATCAGCACCTGCTCCAACTGGCCGCGATCGCCCCGGATGAACCCGATGCCGCCGGCCAGCGAATGCTCCAGCACGACGCGCTCGCCCAGGAGCGGCCGCAGCATCCCTTCCATGTCCAGCACCAGCGCGTTGGGATCGAGCACGGCCGACTCGACCACTCGCTGGCGCCCGAAGGTGAGCAGCTGCCGAGTCAGCGCCGACGCGCGCTCCGCCGCCTTTCGGATCTCGTCGGCATCAGCCCGGCGGGTGTCGTCCGGCTCGAACGAACCCGCCAGGAAATCACTGAAGCCGATGATGATCATCAGCATGTTGTTGAAGTCGTGCGCCACACCACCGGCCAGTCGCCCGACCGCTTCCATCTTCTGGGCCTGGCGCACCTGCTCTTCCACCCGCTTCTGACTGGTCAGATCCTGCACGTTGAGGGCGTAGTACAGCACCGCGCCGCTCTCTTCGCGCACCGGCGTCACTTCGACCAGCGCGGGGAAGGTCGTTCCATCGCGCCGGCGATGGACCGATTCGAACGTCTGACGAGTGCGGAGCAGCCGGAGCCCCGCGCGGCCGAACCAGCCGGGGGTGGTCCCCGGCACCAGCAGGCGCGTCACCGGCCGCCCTACCAGCCGCTCCGGCTGATAGCCGTGCATCTCCGCGAACGCGGGGTTGAGCGCGTCGAGGGTGCGCCCGTCGGCGTTCACCATGGCGATGCCCCAGCCCGCGTGCTCGAAGATGTCGGCCCAGCGACGCAGCTCGGCTTCCACGCGAGTGCGCTGAGCCAGCTCGGTTTGCGCTGCGTGATAGAGCTGCGCGTTGTCCACCGCGAGCGCGGCGCGGGCGGCCAGATCGAGCGCCATGGTGAGATCGCCCGCCGAATACTGGCGGCCCGATTCCGCGTAGCAGAAGGTGAGCGCGCCCAGCACGCGGCCGCGGGCCCGGAGCGGAACCGTCATCATCGATCGGGGCGCCAGCTCCGCCAGGAGCGCGCGGTGCTCGGCGTCCTGGCCAAAGCTCGCCACCGTGGTGGAGTCGACGTCCGGCAGAAAGATCGGGTCGCCGCTGGCCACCGCCTGGGTGATCGGGCTCTGGTGCCACCTCGGATCGGGCGCCCGGTTGAGCACCCGATCGCGCAACGCGCGTTCCTTCGGCCCATCGATATGAGCAAACTCCACCCGCTGCGATTTCCCCTCGGCATCGAGCAGGTCGATCAGGCAGTAATCGGCAAGACTGGGCACTACCAGGCGCGCCAGAGTGGAGAGCGTCGTTCGATAATCCAGCGATGCGCCGAGCACCGCGGCCGCTTCGCTGATGAAGTGCTGCCGCCGATCGGCCAGAACCCGTTCGGTGATCTCCCGGCCCACTCCAACCAGACCGGTTACCGTGCCGTCCTCCTGCCATACCGGTGAGAGCGAGAGCTGCAGATGCCGCTTCCCACCGGGCCGGCGCAGTGCCCATTCGTAGGAAACCCGCTCGCCGCTCAGCGCCCGGCGGTTCGCCTCCTGATGGACCTCCTTGGCTTCCGAACCGAACAATCCTTCGACCGTTCCGCCCAGCACCGATGCCGGGTCGATCTGTTCCCGCTCGGCCCAGCGGCCGAACAGACTCACGACGCGCTGATCGGCATCGAGCTCGTACACCAGATCGTCGATCGATTCCATCAGCGTGCGGAATCGGGCTTCGCTGGCCCGAAGTTCTTCTTCACGGGCCTTGCGGCGGGAGATGTCGCGCGAGATCCCGACGATTCCCACCGGATTCCCCGCCTGGTCGCGGTAGACGCCCTTGGTGGAGAGATGCACCCGCGTGCGCCCATCGGGCAGCTGCACCAGCTCTTCGAAAGTGGCGGTCCCGCCCGACTCGAGCACCTTCGCGTCATTGAGTTGGAACGTCCGGGCCGATTCCGGCGAAAACAGCTCGGCGTCGGTGTGACCGATGATCTCGGCCAGTGAGCGTCCCATCCCGCGGAGGACCGCGCCATTGGCCATGACGTACCGGCCCTGGAGATCCTTGACGTAGATGCTGTCGGTGGTCGCGTCGACGATGGCGCGCAGCAGCGCATAGCTCTCATGCGCCGCCGCTTCGGCCTGTTTCCGGGCGGTAATATCACGGCTGTAGGAGGCGGCCCCGTCGGGAGTGGGCGCGATCCGAACGGTGAACCAGCGGTGGAGCAGCGGGTATTCGGCTTCGACCTCGACCTCGGTCTGGTCGGCTACGGCGCGAAGCGCGGCTTCATGAAAGGGAGTGCCGACCAGTCCGGGAAGCGCTTTCCAGATAACCTGGCCCAGAATCGCAGCGCGGGTCACCCCGGCCTGCTGGAGATACTTCTCGGCGCGAGCGTTGATGTAGGTGAGGTGCCACTGGTGATCCCACGCGATGAACAGCTCGCCGATGCTCTCGAGCACATCGACGACGGGCTGGTGGCCAGATCCTCGGGGAGTGACATCGAGGCAGAGCACTGAAACGCCATCGGCATCTGGCCAGGCCCGCACTTCGATCCGGCGGCCGTCGGGCGCAGCGAGCGGAACGATCATCGGCTCGCGCTCGATCAGGGCGCGGCGGAGCACCGCGGCCAGCGGCGACCCCGCCACCGCGGGGAAGCTGCGGCTCAGCGGCTCGCTTTCGCGGAGCGATTCAGCCGGGTTGCCGAACCACTCCGCCAGGAGGCGCTCCGCCTGGATGTTCCAGTAGCTGAGATGACCCTGGGAGTCGAGCGAGAGGAACGGGTCGCCCAGTCGGTCCAGCAGCTCGGAGGTGGACAGAAGCGGCACGGGGATGGTCCTGGACGGAGGAAGTCCTCAATCCAAGTTAGCCAGCTTCCCCGCCGCCAACCAGACTGGGCAGCGGCGCCTCTACCGCCCGCCGGCCGTGCCCGCCGACTCGCCCGAGGCCGCTACCATCTCGCCGTCCCAGTGGTACAGCGCGCGGTAGAAATCTTCGTTCCGCTGGATGATGCGGACGTAGTCCCGGGTCTCGGTGTACGGGATCCGCTCGGCGAAGAGTTCGGGGTCGTCCACTCCCACCTTCTCGCGCCAGCGATCGACCCGGCTGGCACCGGCGTTATAGGCGGCGAGGATGTGCACCGGCGCGTCGTAGCGCCGGGCCAGTTCGCTCAGATGGAGAGTGCCGAGCTGGAGATTGACGTCCGGCTGATAGAGCAGGACCGGATCCCAGAAGGGGAAATCGAGCGACTTGGCGAGCCCATGGCCCACCTTGGGCATGAGCTGCATCAGCCCCCGCGCCCCGGCGCCGGAGCGGGCATCGGGATTGAACATCGACTCCTGCCGAACCAGTGCCGCTACGAACGCGGGGTCAAGCCCCCGCTCGGTGGCGTCGGCAACCAGCGCATCGGCGTGGGTGGCCGGATAGATCAGCCGATAGACCCGCGCGTCGGCGGGCGCCCCATGCGCCAGCGCGCGGCGGGCCAGCGTAATGGCCTGGCTGGCACGCCCATGTGCCCGGAAGGCATCGGCGGTGGCCAGGAGCCGCTCCACCGAGTCGCCGGCGTCACGCACTATCTGGGCGTACTCCCACTCCGCCTCGCGATCGAGTCCCACCCGTTCCAGCAGCGCAGCCCGGGCCATGGCGCTGTCGAGCCCCGGGTACACCTGGAAGGAATCAACCGCAGCGGCGGGAGCCCAGGGCGCCTGACCCAAGCGGCGAGCGCTCAGCGCGGCGTAGTAGGAACGCGGGTCGCGGCGAGCCACCTCGCTCCAGCGGGTGTTCGCGCCGGAAGTATCGCCGGCGGCGAGCCAGGCGCGACCGCCCCAGTAGCGCGCAGCCAGAGCGTCGTCGCTTCGCGGATATAGCACGGCCAGCGAGTCGAATTCGAAGCCGGCGGAAGCGGCATCGCCATTGG
>DASSTY010000316.1:0-22671 GCA_035707585.1 Gemmatimonadales bacterium | reverse complement strand
CAGTTCGCCGCCGCGATACAGTGCCAGGTCGGCGTCGATTTGCTGGCTGAGCTGTTCGAGGTGAGACGAGACCTGCTGCGGTGGCGCGACCAGCAGCCGCTGGTTGGTTACCACGGCATCGCGGAGAGTCTGCGTGATCAGGAGATCGCGGCCGCGCTGCGCTTCGTCGGAGAGCCGCGCAAAGCTCCACGCGGCAAATCCCAGCGCCGGCACCAGAAAGAAGATCGCAAGAGTAACGGCCAGCCGGATCCGGAACGACCTCGCCAGCCCGCGCCACCTTGGCTTACGAAAGCGGGCGCCGGCCACCAGCTCGGAGAGATACCAGAGCAGCGCCAGTACCAGTACGTCGAGAATCACCACCAGAATTCCGCGGACAAACAGCGGCAGTGGCCCGCGCAGATCGACGACGGCATGGACGACCCGGAAACCGCCCGGAAGCGAAATGGTCTGTTCCGCGAGGAGATTCCATCCTTCGCGCCGCCACCGAAGCCGGTGCAGTTCGGTTGGCTCGGGACCGTTGGGGGGTGAGAGACTGAGCTGGTAGAGCGATGACCCACGGCGCGCCGGATCGAGCAGCCGCCCCAGGCGGCTCGGCGAAATCGCTTCCGTGCGCGGTCCGATCGCGGCGGTAAGCACGGTCGCACTATCGAGCCGGGCCACCACGACGTAGTGCACGCCCGGCACCCGAACAAGTTGCACCACGCGGCGCGACTGTTCCGCGGGCAGCCGGGTGACCAGCGCGGACAGCAGCGAGTCGGGAAGATCGAGCGAGTCGAGTGCCAGCTGAGTCTTCTTCTGGCCCGCGGTGCTCCACAACGCCAGGTCGGCGGGATAATTCTGCCGCCCCAGGTCGGAGCCGCGCCACAGCGCGTACAACTGGGTCACGTCGCCCGGCGGCGGCGCCTGATCCACCTGATCGGCAAAGCGATCGAGCAGCGGCAGCGCCAGCGGATCGGGCTCGGCGCCGAGCCGCGCTACGTCCCGCTGCACCACCTGCAGACGGCCGGTAAGTTCGGCGCCCCAGGTAACCAGCGCGGCAGCGCTCCCCGCCACCAGCCCGATGCCGATGATCGTGGGCCAGCGTGGCGCCGGCAGCGTCACCAGCAGCAGCGCCGGCGTCCAGAGAAATGGATACCACTCGGGCCAGGCCCCGCGCGGGCTCCATACGAAGATTCCTACCACCGCAGCCGCCACCGCGATCGCCACGCCGGCGATGATCCGCCACCGCGGGCGCCGCTCCGGCACGGCACTGCGAAAGAGCGCGGCAGTCACGACAATCAGCGCCGACACAGTAACGACCAGAGTCAACTGCCAGGTGAGCCAGAGACTGATCGACACACCCGTCGCGGGCGGAGTGATGCCGCGGCCGAGCAGACTGACCAGATAGGGCGCCACGGCCAGCAGTGCCGCGCCCAGGAGCAGCGTCCAGTTGCTCCGCGCCAGTCGCCGGCGCCACAACCACACGCCCAGCACCGTCACCAGCGTGGCGGTGAGCGCCAGAATCCCGGCCGACGACGAAAGCGGACCCAGCTCGGGGCGGAAGAATGTTGCCTTGGAAAAGAGATGTTCCAGATGCAGCGCCTGCCCCAGCGGCGCCCGCACCGCCAGCCAGACCACCAGCACCAGCATGAGGTAGCGTTCGCGGGGACGCGCCGCGGCCACCAGCGTCACGCCCAGCAGCATCAGGGTGAGCCACACTGCTGCCCGATCGGCGCGCGCCAGGAGCTGCTGCTTGGCGCTGCCCTGTTCGGGCGGCAGCGGCTGGAGACTGAACAGCAGCCGGGGACCCGCGGTGGTGGGAACCTGGTAGTCGAACACGTCGCTGCTGGAAGGCGCCGCGCCGGGCGGGTACACCACCAGACCAACTTCATGGCGGGAGCGGAACAGCTCGGCGAGGCTGCGCCCTCGGTCGGGTACGGCCGGATGCGCCCACACCAGCACGCTCGCCACGGCCATGCGTCCTTCTGCCGAGTGGCGCCGCGCCTCCAGCAGGACGTAATATCCATTCGACTGGGCGTCGAGCGAGTCGCCGAACATCCGGGGCCGCAGGCGGTGCCGCCCCGACCACGCCCAGGGATCGCCCCGCGGATCCAGCAGCGCCAGTCCCACCTCGGGGCCGGAGCTCGGCACCGCTCTCGCGAGGGCGGCGAAGGCGTCGTCACGATCGGGAAGCCGGCCCGCGGCGGCAGTCTGGTCGGCCAGCTTCTCGACCAGTTGAAAAGCATCGTGCAGTTCGCTCTGGAGCGACCGGCTGGCGGCTTCGATTCGCGATTCACGCTCCGCCGGCCAATGATGTTCGATCCGGTCGAGCCGGTGCTGGGCCAGAGCCAGCACGACGACCAGCATCGCCAGCAGCACCCTGGCCGCCTGCATCCGCCAGCTGACGGTTTCGTGGCGGGCGGCGAGCAGCAGCAGCACCAGAACCGCCGCTGCGACGACCCAGCCCCACGCGGGGGCCCGCAGCCACTCGCCCGTCGCGATGACGGCGAGAGCCACCACCCACACCCAGCGGTGAGCGAGATGTCTCAGCAAGGGCGTCCCTGGCGTTTGAAGGAAATGCGGCCGGCCGAAATCGAGACGCGGCTCCGCGAGCGCTCGATCCTGATCGT
Source organism: Gemmatimonadales bacterium (assembly GCA_035707585.1). Classification (GTDB taxonomy): domain Bacteria; phylum Gemmatimonadota; class Gemmatimonadetes; order Gemmatimonadales; family GWC2-71-9; genus DASSTY01. Next base: position 20,062 of record DASSTY010000316.1, on the reverse strand, counting down.
CCCCGTCGGAACGACCGAGCAGCACGGTCCCCATCTGCCGCTGGGTTGTGATACCATCATTCTCGAGCACCTCTCCGACGATCTGTCGGCCAGTTCGGGCGTGATCCGCGCACCGACCGTCGAATATGGTGTCCATACCGGTCCCCGGCCGCTGCCAGGCGGCGCCGCGCTCCGTCGAAAAACCCTGCGCCGGGTGATGAACGAACTTATCGAGTCCTGGGAAGAGGGGGCAGGCGTCGAGTCATTCCTGATCCTGACCGCCGAGGCCAACGACGCCCATCAGGAGGCGCTCAGCACGATTCGGTCCAACACCGCCCGGATCACGGCGGTGGACATCTACAGCCTCGATTTCGAAGAGCTGCTGGACCGGCCGGCGGGGCGGGTTCACGGCAGCGAACTGGACACCTCGCTGGTGCTCTTCCTGGCGCCGGAACTGGTCCGAATGGACCTGGCACGCGATGTCCCACCCACCCCCGAGCTGGTGGCCGAATCCCACCGGGCCGATCAGCCGGTATCGATTATTGGGTACCCAACGGAGGCCAGCGCGGCGAAGGGGGCGGCGTTGTATAATTACATCCTCGAACGGATCAGCCGTTGTCTGGCCGAATGTTAAGCCTGGAGCCGCCTTGCGCAGGTTCGTTGTTCTGCTGTCGCTACTCTGTTGTGCCGTACCGCTAGCCGCGCAAGTCGTCACCAGTTCCCTCACCATCACGCGTGACGGCGTCAACGCCGGGCTGGAGCGGTATACCGTCTCGCCCGGTACCGACGCCGGCAGCTCTACCATTACAAGCGTCGCGAAGTATCCCGCCGCCCAGCCAACCGAGCAGTATCAGGCCACCCTGGAACAGGACCGCGACCATCGGCCCGCCACCTTCATCCTTATCGGCGATGGCGGCCAGGGGCCGGTGAAAGCGTTGGCCGGTCTGGCCCGGGGCCGGCTCACCATCAAGACCAGCCGGGGCCAGATCGAGACCGGCCGGGAGCTCCCGGCCAGCCCCAACATGGTCCTGCTCGATGAACGACTCCTTGCCTTCTACCTCCCGGTAGCCGCGCTGGCCACCGCCGATGGCGCCACTCTGACGGGGGTCTATCCCCGAACCGGTCGGGTGGTCACTTTTACGGCCCGGCTGGCGGCCGGCCCGCAGGGCGGAGTGCGGACCGTGACGCTCACCGGAGGGCTCACCGGCACAATCACACTGGGCGCGTCGGGAGAGATCACCCGGATCGACCTCCCATCGGAGCATGTGGTTGCCGCTCGCGTCCCAAGCTGAAACCTTGATGCTGCCCCGTCCGTACGAGGGGACGACCTGGACCCTTCGAAAGGACCTCGCCATGCGCTGCTGGCACGTTCTGCTCCTTCTTGCTGCCGCGTTCCCGTCTGCGGCGGCCGCGCAGGACACCACCACCACAAGCTCGACGACCGGAACGGTACTGACCCTTTCCGATGCTCTGGCACAGGCACGCCAGCACAGCCCGGTCTATCTCCAGACGCTCAACAACGCGGGGCCGGCGAGCGCCGGGGTCCGCAACGCCTACGGCCAGTTCATTCCGAGCGTAACGGTGGGGGCGGGACTCGGTTATACCGGCTCCGGTCAGTCGCAGTTCGGTGGTACGCTGTTCCAGCAGAGCTCGCCCTCCTACAGCTCCAGCTACGACATTTCGCTCGGCTGGCAGCTGAATGGCCAGGTGCTCACCGGTCCCGCGCTCCAGAAGGCGCAGCAGCGCGCCACCACGATGGACATCGCTGCGGCCGGGCTGGATCTCGAAACCACCGTCAAGACGCAGTATCTCACTGCCCTGCAGGCGGTGGCGCAGGTGGATGTGGCGCGCCAGCAGCTCAAGCGCGACACCACATTCCTCCAAATTGCCCAGGCCCGCTACGACGTCGGTCAGGCCACGCTGCTGGATGTGCGGCAGGCCGAGGTCGGGCGCGACAACTCCGAGGTTGCTCTGCTGCGGGCCGAGCAGGCGGCCAACGAAGCCAAACTGGAACTCCTGCGGCAAATCGGGGTGGAAGCCCCCAGTGACGTGGAGCAGCTCCAGTTGCGCGACACCTTCACGGTTTCCGAGCCGGACTTCTCGCTCGATCAGCTCCTGTCTACCGCGGCCGATGCCAATCCGACGCTGCGCGCGCTACAAGCCCGCGCCGATGCCGCCGGCTCGAGTCTCACCGCGGCCAAGTCCGAGTGGTTCCCCACCCTGTCGGTTCGCGCGGGGTGGAGCGGCTTCACCCAGCAGTTCAGCAATACCGACATCCTGCTCTCCAATTCACTCGGCCAGGCGCAGGGTGCCTTCAGCAGTTGCCAGCAGGACAACGAAATTCGCACCCGGCTGGCCGATCCGCTGCCGCCGCGCGACTGCTACACGGCGTCGGGGCTGCAGCCCGACGGCACGCTCGATCCGGTTGTGGCACAGAGCATCCTCGACCAGAACAACGTCTTTCCGTTCCACTACACGCGGAATCCGTTCAGTGCCAGCCTGAGTCTCTCGTTCCCGGTGTTCAACGGCTTTGGCCGCTCGCTCCGGATCGCCGAGGCGCGGGCCCAGCGCGAAGATGCCGATCAGGGCGTGCGGGCGCAGCGGCTGCTGGTGCGGTCCACCGTGCAGGCGCGATATCTCGCGGTGCGAACCGCCTACCGCGCGATTGCGGTCCAGACCACCGCCCGCAGCGCCGCGCGCGACCAGCTCCAGCTGGCGCAGGATCGTTACCGGCTGGGCAGCGGCACCGCACTGGAACTGGCCGATGCCCAGAACGCGGTCCAGAAGGCCGAAGCCGATTACGTCAACGCGATCTACGATTTTCACAAGGCCGTCGCCCAGCTCGAAGCGGCGGTCGGTCGCCCACTCCGCTAACCAGCGCGCAAAGGAATCGACATGTCACGTGGTGCCAAACTCGGAGTTGTTGCCGCCATCGCCGTAGTCATCATCGGCGGGGTGGTGATGATGGGAGCGGCCAAGCGGAGGAACCGGGCTACCGAAGTCCGGATGGAGCAGGTCAAGCGGCGCAATCTGGTCGCGGCGGTAACCGCCAGCGGAAAGATCGACGCCAAGACATCAGTCGATGTCAGCGCCGACATTACGGGGCGCATCATCAAGATCGGTGTGAAGGAAGGCGACCTGGTCAAGAAGGGTCAGTTCCTGCTGCAGATCGACCCGGCTCAGTATGAAGCCACCGTGTCGCAGGCGGAGGCGATCGTCGCGACCAACGAAGCTTCGCTGGTGCAGGCCCGCGCCAACATGGACCAGGCCGAGCGCGCGCTCCGCCGGGCCAAGGAGCTGTCGCAGGCGGGCAAGTCGCTGATTTCACCCGAAGCGGTGGAACAGGCCCAGACTGCATTTGATGTCGCCAAGGCCAACTACAGCGCCTCACAGGCGCAGGTGGGACAGGCCAAGGCCGGGCTGCAGGAAGCCAAGGACAATCTCGCCAAGACCCGTCTCACCGCCCCGATGGACGGCCGGGTCGTGCGGCTCGCGGTCGAGGAAGGCGAGGTCGCGGTACCGGGCACTTTCTCCCGCGAGACCGGTCTCCTGATGACGATCGCCGATCTGTCGGTGATTCTGGCCAAGGTGCAGGTCGATGAAACCGACGTGATCCGGCTCGCCAAGGGTGATTCGGTTCAGGTCTCGATCGATGCGTTCCCCGACACCACGTTCGTGGGCCGGGTCACCAAAATCAGCAACAGCGCCCAGCTGGCCGCGGCCCAGCAGGGTTCCAACAACAGCGATCAGGCGGTGGACTATGACGTCGAGGTGACGCTCGACAACCCGCCGCCCGACATCCGTCCGGACCTGAGTGCCACGGCGCGAATCGTCACCGCGACCCGGAAGCAGGCGCTCAGCATTCCGATCATCGCGCTGACGGTGCGCGACCATGCCCCGGTTCCCAACGAATCGAAGCCGGCGGCGCCGGGCGACAGCAACAAGGCGAAGACTCAGGAAACCGAAGGTGTCTTCGTGGTGCGAGACGGAATCGCCCACTTCCGTCCGGTCAAGGTGGGCATTGCGGGTGACGAAGCATTTGAGGTGCTCGACGGGGTGCGCGAAGGCGAGACGATCGTCTCCGGTCCCTACCAGGCAATTCGCGATCTGAAAGACGGGACCAAGGTGCGCCAGTCGGCGGAGCCGGCCCCGGGAAAGGAAGTCAAGTCATGAGCGATGCGGTAATTCGGATTCGAGACCTCCGGCGCGACTATGACATGGGCGGCGAGGTGGTGCACGCGCTTCGCGGCGTATCGCTCGACATCGCCCGCAACGAATACGTCGCGATCATGGGGCCTTCGGGTTCGGGTAAGTCCACCATGATGAATCTGATCGGCTGCCTGGATACGCCGACCGCCGGGGAGTACTGGCTCAATGGCCAGGAGGTTTCCCGGCTGCAGGACAACGAGCTGGCGCGGGTCCGGAACAAGGAAATCGGCTTCGTCTTTCAGACGTTCAATCTGCTGCCGCGCGCTTCGGCGCTGCATAACGTTGAACTGCCGCTGGTGTACGCCGGCATCAACGGACGGGAACGCCGCGAGCGGGCCGCTCATGCACTCACGCAGGTGGGGCTGGGAGACCGGATGGAGCACCGGCCCAACGAACTGTCGGGCGGGCAGCGGCAGCGCGTCGCTATCGCGCGGGCGCTGGTCAACCAGCCGTCCATCATCCTGGCCGACGAGCCGACCGGTAACCTCGACTCCGCCACCAGCATCGAAATCATGAACATGTTCGAGCAGCTCCACAGCGCCGGCCAGACGGTGGTCATGGTCACCCACGAACCCGACATCGCCGAACACGCCCGCCGAGTGGTGGTGCTGCGCGATGGCCGGATCGAAAGCGACCGGATGAATCAGGACGAAGCGGCCTGAGGCGCTGATGCAATTTCTCGAAGCCTTCCGTCTCGCGATCGCCCAGATCCGCGTGCAGGTGCTCAAGAGCGTCTTCACCATTCTGGGCGTGACCATCAGCGTCATGTTTCTGATCGCGCTGGTTTCGATCGTCGAAGGGATGGGGGCTTACGTCGAGAATGCCTTCGCCGGAAAATTCCTCGGTATCAACACCTTCAATCTGCGGCGCTTTCCCGATTTCAATGTCGGGAACGTCAGCGATTCCGAATGGCATGCCTGGGTACAGCGGCCCAAGATCACCATCGAAGACGGCTACGCCGTTCGCGCGGCGCTCCCGCCGGGCACCCGCTGGGCCCTCAACGACGTTCGCTGGCTGACTCCCACTTCGCGGTATGGCCAGAGCGGAGCGCAGGTGCTGGCGCAGGCGGTGACGCCGGGCTACTTCGCCATCAAGAACCTCAACGTCACCTCGGGCCGGCTCTTCAACGAGCAGGAGGAACGGCTCGGCCGTCCGGTGGTGGTGATCGGCACCGACGTCGCCAAGGATCTCTTCCCCGGCCTCGATCCGATCGGCAAGGAGCTGCGGGTTTCGGGGCTGCCGTTCCGGGTCATCGGCATCATGGAAGAACAGGGGTCGGTGTTCGGGATGGCGCTGGATCGCCAGATCTGGGCGCCGTTCAATTCGCCGATGAGTCAGTTTACCCGGGCGCGCTACAATCTCTACGGCGTCGTGGTCCAGGCCCCCAGCGCCGGCGCCATGCCCGAGGTGCAGGAGGCGGTGCGCGAGGTCATGCGCCGCCGCCACAAGCTCCGACCGGCCGAGCCCGATGATTTCGTCCTGGAGACTTCCGCGTCGGCTCTCTCCACCTGGGACAAGATCAAGCACTACCTGGTGCTGGCCGGCATCGTGCTGCCCGCCATCGGGCTGGTGGTGGGCGCGATCGTGATCATGAACATCATGCTGGTGGCCGTGGCGGAGCGAACCCGTGAAATCGGAGTTCGCAAATCGCTGGGCGCCCGGCGACGAGACGTGCTGACCCAGTTTCTGATCGAGTCCGCCACGCTCAGCACCTTCGGTGCGGCGCTGGGTGTCGGGCTCGGCATCGGGCTGGCCCATGTCATCAAGGCGATCAGCCCGCTGCCCACCAGCGTGGCACCGTGGTCCATCGTGCTGGCCGTCGCGGTCGGCGCCGGCGTCGGCATCGTGGCCGGGCTCTATCCGGCCAGCCGCGCCGCTCGGCTCGATCCCATCACCGCGCTTCGCGCCGACTGATCAATGGGCAATCGCGTTCATTCGCTGGTCGAAGGCATCATGATCGCCCTGCAGGCGATTCGCGCCAACAAGGTGCGCGCGGCGCTCACGATCATCGGCATCGCGGTGGGTGTATTCGTGGTCACCGCCATGTCGGCCGCCGTGCATGGGATCAACTCCGGCGTGGAACGCGGGATCGCGGCGGCTGGCCCCACCACGTTCTTCGTCACCAAGTGGCCCATTGCGATCAACAGCTGCAACGGCTCGGCCGACAGCTGCCCCTGGCGGCACTTCCCGCCCCTGACGCTGGATGAAGCCGAACGGATCGCGAGGCAGCCCGGGATCGAGGCGGTCATCACCCATCTCGGCACCGATGTGGCCGCCAAGTACGGCAACCAGCTGCTTTCCAGCATCGGCGTCGACGCGTATTCCCCCGGCTGGACCGACGTGGACGGCGGCACCATCGATCCCGGCCGGTCGTTCACCCCGCTGGAGAACACCCAGGCCTCACAGGTGGTGCTGGTCAATCAGGCGCTGGCGGATAGATTCTTTGTTGAAGGTGGCGCGGTCGGCCGGGAGATTCAGCTCGACGGCCGGCCGTTCCGCGTGATCGGGGTGTATCATCCCCTGGGCAATCTCTTCAACCCGGGCAACAAGCCGGCGGTCATCGTCCCGCTCCAGACCGCGGCAAAGCGGCTCAATGCCGGCATGCGGTGGATGGACCTTACGATCAAGCCGCGCGACGGTGTCGTTCAGACGGACGCGATCGACCAGACGATTGCCGCCCTGCGAACCAGCCGTACGCTCAAGCCGGCCCAGGAGAACAACTTCTTCGTTTCCACCCAGGAGACGGTGATGAAGTTGTACAACAAGATCGTCGGCGTCTTCTTCATCGTGATGATCGCGCTGTCGGCCATCGGCCTGCTGGTCGGCGGCGTCGGTGTCGTGGCGATCATGATGATCAGCGTCACCGAACGCACCCGCGAAATCGGGGTGCGGAAGGCGCTGGGCGCCACGCCCGGCACCATTCTCTGGCAGTTCCTGATCGAGGCGGTGACTCTTACGCTGATCGGGGCCATGATCGGGCTCGGCATCGGTGGCGGGCTCAGCGCGCTGATCCGGAGCGCCACCCCGATCGACGCGTCGATTCCGCCGGAAGCGATCATCGCCGCGCTGGCAGCCAGCATCATTACCGGCGTCCTCTGCGGGCTGATCCCCGCCGCCCGTGCGGCCCGCCTGGATCCGGTCGAGGCGCTCCGCTATGAGTAACCCGGCCATCGGGCGCTGATGCCATTTTTCGACGCGGTGCGGATGGCCCTCCGCACCATCCTGACTCAGAAGCTCAAGAGTTTCTTCTCGCTGATCGGCGTCCTGGTAGGCGTCACGTTCCTGATCGCGGTCGTTTCGATCGTGCAGGGAATGAACGTCTACATGAAGGAGCAGTTTGCCGATCGTCTGGTGGGGCTCAATACCTTCGAGCTCCGGCAGCGGCCCGATATCACCACCGGGGATACCCCGGACGACGTCCGCCGCGGCTGGTTCCGCCGCCCCCGGATCACCTACGCCGACGCGCAGTTTATCCGCCAGCGCCTCACCGTGCCGGTCACCACCTCGATGCATTGCAGCGACGCCATGACGCTGAGTTACCGCAACCGGGTCGCCAAGGACATCGACGTGAGCGGTGCCGAAGCGAGCTTCTTTGAGATCCGGAACTACGACATCGCCGAGGGTCGAGCCTTCACCGCCCAGGAGGTCGAGGCCGGGCGGCCGGTCCTGGTGATCGGGTCGGAGCTGGCCGAGAAACTCTTTGCCGGAGCCGATCCGCTGGGCAAGGAGATCACCCTGGCGGGACTTCCCTACCGAGTGGTGGGTGTGGTTGCCAAACAGGGTACCCTCTTCGGCTTTTCGATGGACAAATTCGCGGTGACCCCCTACACCGCACCGGCCAAGCGATATCTCTGTCCCCGCGACGTCATCGACGAGCTCCAGGTCAAGGCCGACAACCCCGCGACGATGCAGGCCGCCATGGATCAGGTCGAAGGGCTGATGCGGGGCCGGCGGCGGCTCCATCCCAGCCAGGATGACAACTTCACGCTGCAGACCTCCGATGCGGTGCTGGAAGGATGGCAGAAGCTCTCGGCGGTGCTATTTCTGGCGATGCCGGGGCTGGTCGGGATTTCGCTGGTGGTGGGCGGGATCGTAATCATGAACATCATGCTCATGGCGGTCACCGAACGCACTCGAGAGATCGGCATCCGCAAGGCGCTCGGCGCCAAGCGGCGCGACATCCTGGCCCAGTTCGTGGTAGAAGCCGCTACCCTCTCGACGCTGGGTGCCGCGCTGGGCGTCTTGACCGGCATCGGCCTGGCCTTTTTCGTGAGAGCGGTCACCTTCATGCCCGCCGCCGTTGCGCCATGGTCCATCGCGCTCGGAGTCATCCTCGGGATCCTGGTGGGACTCGTCGCCGGTGTCTACCCGGCGGTTCGGGCATCCCGCCTCGATCCGATTGCCGCGCTTCGCGCCGAGTAACTCGTGACTGTGCTGTCAGCCAGACTCTTCGAGGGCATCGGGATCGCGCTCAGCTCGATCCGCGCCAACAAGGTGCGGGCCTTCCTGACCGTGCTCGGCATCGCCATCGGCGTCATGGTGGTGATCACGATGGCTTCGGCGATCACCGGGATCAAGCGGAGCATCGCCGGCCAGCTCGAAGCGCTGGGTCCCAAGACATTCTATGTGATGCGGTTCTTCCGCGGCGGCGTGGTGATCAGCGACGGTTCGGAAGATCAGCCGTGGCGGCACAATCCTCCGCTCACCGTTGACGAAGCGGAGATGATCAGGAAGCTGCCGGCAATCGCCGGGGTCACCTATCGCGAAAGCAGTCAGGGCCCGGTGAGCTACCGCAGCGTGCACCTGCCGTCGGCCACAGTGAACGGCTACAGCTCCGAGTGGGTCTTCAGCGTGGGCGGGACGCTGCTGGCGGGACGCAATTACACCGCGTCGGAGGAGCGGGCCAATTCGCATGTCGCCGTCATCAATCAGAAGATGGCCGAGCTGATGTTCCCCAATCGCGATCCGATCGGCAAGCGGATCCGCATCTACGGGCAACCGTTCGACGTGCTCGGCGTCTATACCGAGGGGCAGCAGCTCTTCGGCGGCGGCAATACGCCCGAAGTGGTGATCCCGCACTCCACCTTCACCCGGATTGCCGACTATTTCCGCGGCTGGATGGCGATCGCGGTGCGCCCGCGCGACGACGTGGCGGTCACCGACGCAATGGACCAGGTCACCGCCGCGCTCCGGGTGGAACGGGCGCTCCGCCCCGGCCAGGACAACACCTTTGCGCTGGTGACCCAGGACGCGCTGCTCGACAGCTTCAACGCCGTGAGCCGCGGTTTCTTCCTGGTGATGCTGGCGCTCTCCAGCGTGGCGCTGATGGTGGGCGGAATCGGGGTCGTCGCCGTGATGATGATCAGCGTCACCGAGCGCACCCGCGAAATCGGCGTCCGCAAGGCGCTGGGCGCCACCCGGGGCGAGATCATGTTCCAGTTCCTGGTCGAGGCCGCCACCCTCACGCTGGTGGGCTGCGCAATCGGCATGCTGCTGGGCGGCGCGCTCGCGCTGCTGGTCCACACCGCTACACCGATCCCTGCGGTGGTGCCGCTCTGGTCGGTGGCGGTGGCAGTGGCCGCGTCGATCGTGACGGGAGTATTGTTCGGGCTCTATCCCGCCAGTCGCGCGTCCCGTCTCGATCCGGTCGACGCGCTTCGCTACGAATAGGAGCTGCCGCCGATGCCGGTGGACATTCTGGCCGTTGCCGCACACCGCGATGATGTCGAACTGACCTGCGCCGGCACACTGCTCAGGGCGGTGGACGATGGCTACACCACCGGAATTCTGGACCTCACCGCCGGCGAAACCGGCACTCGCGGCAGCGCCGCGCTCAGAGCTGAGGAAGCCGCCCGGGCGGCGAAGCTGCTGGGCGTGACGGAGCGCCGCAATGCCGGCCTCCCCGACGCCCACCTGCAGAACATTGACGAGATGCGGCGGGTGGTGGTCGAGGAGATCCGCCATTTCCGGCCACGGGTGGTGATCCTCCCTTTTCCGGTGGGCCGCCACCCGGATCACCGGATCGCTTCGGAACTCGGGCGCGACGCCTGTTTCCTGGCCGGGCTGGCCCGCTATGACGCCGGCGGCGAACCGCATCGGCCGCACAAGATTCTCTATTCGCTGGCCTACCGGGAAGATCCCGTCAAACCCACCTTCGTGGTCGATATCAGCGACCAGTTCGAGCGCAAACTGGCGGCGATCCGCTGCTACGCCAGCCAGTTCGACGGGGCCCGGAACGCCGGCGAAATCTTCCCGACCGGCCAGGATCTCTACGGGCTGATCGAGACCCAGAACGCCCGCTACGGGTCGCTGATTCGGACCCGCTACGGCGAGCCGTTCTATACCGAGGAGACGCTCCGAGTGGACGACGTGGTTCGCCTGGAGGGCCAGAGCATGTAACCGCCGTCCCGGTTGGCCGATTTCCGCCCCCGCAGTATTTTCCCCCTATGACAACCACCTCGGTGTACCTCGATCATGCCGCCACCACGCCGGTCCGCCCGGAGGTGCTGGAGGCCATGCTGCCGTATCTCGGCCCGGAGGCGTTCGGCAACCCGTCCAGCGCCCACGCCTTTGGGCGCACCGCCCGGGCGGGGCTCGATCAGGCGCGGCGGGATGTCGCCGCGGCGGTGGATGCGGAGCCCAACCAGGTGATCTTCACCTCGGGCGGCACCGAGGCGGACAACCTGGCGATCATCGGCGCGGCGATCGCCGCGCGCGACCGCGGCGGCCGGATGTGCGCCGTGGTGAGCGCCATCGAGCACAAGGCGATCCTCGCGGCCGCTCACGCTGTCTGCCATCTGGGTGGCGAGGAGATCATTCTCCCGGTGGATCACTGCGGCCGGATCGTCCTTTCGGCGCTGGAAGAGGCGTTGGCCGGGCAGCCCGCCATCGTCTCCACCATGTGGGTCAACAACGAAGTGGGCGTGGTGCAGGCGGTGGATGAAATTGCCTCGCGATGTCGTGCGGCACAGGTCTGCTTCCACACCGATGGCGTTCAGGCATTCGGCAAGGTCCCCGTCTCGCTCAAGTCGCTCGACTGCACTCTGCTCTCCCTCTCCGGACACAAGATCGGCGCTCCCAAGGGCATCGGCGCACTCATCGTGCGCGACCGCAAGGCGCTGGAATCGATCATCCATGGCGGCGGCCAGCAGTACGGCCTCCGCCCCGGCACCGAGAACGTGGCTGGCGCGGTCGGGATGGGTGTAGCGGCTCGGCTCGCCGCAGCGGCGCAGGAAGCGGAATCGCGCCGGGTCGGCGCCCTCCGAGATGAACTGCAGGCGCGGCTCTGTGCCGCGATCCCCGAGGCGGTGGTTCATGCGGCCGATGGGCCCCGCGCCCCCCACGTGCTCAGCATCAGTGTGCCGGGCGCCGATGCCCAGGCGCTGCTGATGCACCTCGACCTCGCCGGCATCGCCGCGTCGGCCGGATCCGCCTGCTCCACCGGCGCGGTCGAACCTTCCCACGTGCTCACCGCCCTCGGTGTTCCCCGCGAAGTCGCGCTCGGCACTATCCGCTTCAGTCTGGGCCACGAAACCACCGCCGACGACATCGCCCGTGTAGCCGAAGTCTTCCCCACCGCGGTAGCGCGAGTGCGCGAGCTGGTTGGAGCGCTCAGCCGTGACTAGAAAGCGGGTGCTGGTTGCCATGTCGGGCGGGGTGGACAGTTCGGTCGCCGCCGCCCGGCTGGTGGAAGAGGGCCACGAGGTGATCGGCGCCACCATGAAGCTGTTCTGCTATGGTGAGGACGTCCCCGATCGGCCCTGCTGCTCGCTCGATTCGATCAACGATGCGCGCGAGGTGGCCCACAAGCTGGGCATCCCGCACTACGTGCTCAATCTGGAAGACCGCTTCAATCTGCACGTGATTCAGAATTTCGTGAGCGAGTACAGCCGCGGCCGCACTCCCATTCCGTGCGTTCGCTGCAACTCATTCACCAAGTTCCGCGATCTCCTGGCTCACGCCGATTCCCTCGATTGCGACTACCTGGCCACTGGGCATTACGTCATCGCGCGCGACGGCGGCGTCTGGCGGGGCCGCGATCCGGCCAAGGATCAGAGCTATTTCCTCTGGGGAATAGACCGCTCGGTGGTGAGCCGAATGCTGGCACCGGTGGGAGAGATGACCAAGCAGGAAACCCGCGCGCTGGCACGCCAGCTCGGCCTGGTTACCGCCGACAAGCCGGAGTCGGTCGAGATCTGCTTCGTGCCCAACGACGATTACGTGAGCGTGCTGGAGCGGCACCTCCCTGCCGACGCGCCCGCTCTCCAGCCGGGCCCGCTGGTCACCACCAGTGGCGAAGTCGTCGGCGAACACCGCGGGTTCGCACGGTACACCATCGGGCAGCGCCGGGGGCTTCCCGGCGGCAGCGACTCACCGCGCTATGTCGTGGCGATTCGGCCGGAGCGGCGCGAGGTGGTCATTGGATCGGCGGCGGACCTGGCAGGCAGCATCGTGCGGCTGGACGAGCTCAACTGGCTCGCCGATCCACTGCGCGATGACGACGATTGCGAAGTGCAGGTGCGCTACCGGGCTCGGCCGGTGGGCGCGCGAGTGCTGGAGGTGGGTGAACAGTCGATTACGCTGGCGCTCTCGGAGCCGGTGCGGGCGATCACACCGGGCCAGTCGGGTGTGCTCTATTCCGGCGAGGGACGGCTGCTCGGCGGCGGAGTGATCGCCTAGTACTTCATCCCCGCCGAGTCGGCAAACTCCTTCATCAGCTTTTCCTGCTCAGGCGAGAGCTGCTCCGGCAGTGTCACGTCCACCTGCACCAGTTGATCACCCCGCTGTCCGTTCTTGGAAATCCCCTGCCCTTTGATGCGGAATTTGCGCCCCGGCTGAGTTCCCGGTGGAATTTTGAGGACTACTTTTTTGCCGTCCAGCGTACGCACCCGGATTCTGGTGCCCAGGGTTGCCTGAGCCAGGTTGATCGGAACCTCGCACACCAGATCGAGTCCCTCGCGGCGGAAGAAGCGATCGGGCTGCACCTGGAAGGTGATGATCAGATCGCCGGCCGGCGCACCGCCGCGGCCCGGCGCACCCTGGCCCTTGAGCCGCACCCTGGTGCCGGTTTCCGTCGCGGCCGGCACGGTGATCAGCACCCGCCGTTCGGTGCGGACTTCGCCGCTGCCACGACAGGTGGGGCACCGCTCCGAGGGAATCTTGCCGCGGCCGTGACAGAGCGGGCATGGCCGATTGACCGCAAAACTCCCCTGACCGAACGACACCGTTCCGCGGCCATTGCACTCGGGACAGGTGGTCCAGGTGGAGCCGGGCGCGCCACCGCTGCCGCCGCAGGTGGGACAGTTCTCGGTTACCGGCAGTGTGATGGGAACCTTGCCGCCCAGCATGGCAATGCGGAACGGCACTTCGACAGTGGCTTCGAGCGATTCGCCGCGGGGTTCCGGGCGGCGGGCTCCCCGCCCGAAAATCGAGCTGAAGATGTCGCCGAGCCCGCCCAGATCGCCGAGATCGAATCCTTCCGGCTCGGGGGCGGCGCCGGGGCGCGCTCCGCCACCCGATCTCCGTCCCATCCCCTGCTCGAACGCGCCGAGCCGCCTCATCTGGTCGTACTGCTTGCGCTTCTCGGCGTCCGACAGCACCGCGTGCGCTTCGGAAATTTCCTTGAAGCGCTCAGCGGCCGCCGGATTATCGGGATTGGCGTCGGGATGATACTGCTTGGCCAGGCGGCGATAGGCCTTCTTGATGTCGCTTTCGCTCGCGGATTCGGAGACCCCGAGCACCTGGTAGAAGTCCCGATTTGCCGGCACTTATGCGTGGCCCTCCGACGAGTAGACCTGCACCCGCGCCGGCCGCACCAGGTTGCCCTTGAACCGATAGCCGACCTGGAACGTGTTGGCCACGGTGTGATCCTGATCGGGTGATGGCGGCGGCAGCACCGAAACCGCTTCCTGGATCGTCGGGTCGAACGGCGCGCCCTGGGGATCGATCCGTTCCAGTCCGGCGGACTCGAGCGTCTTCCAGAGCTTCCGATCCACCAGCGTCAACCCTTCGAGCAGCGCGGGCAGCGAAGTCTCGGCGTGGTCGCCCTTGGTGAGGCGGTCCATGTCATCCAGCACGTCGAGCAGCTTCCCCACGAACTCCGCCTGGGCGCGGTCGCCCAGCTCGAAGCGCTCCTTGTTGATCCGCTTGCGGTAATTATCGAATTCCGCGGCCAGACGTGCGTGCCGATCCCGGAGGTCGTCGAGCTCCGACTGCAGGCGGTGGGCGGCGGAGGAGTCCGGCTCCATCGGCACCGCGACCGGCTCGGTGTCCCCCTCGTACGGCTCCGGCGGCTGCACCTTCCCGAAGTTCGACGGTGGATCCATTGACATATCGGTCGAAGCCAGATCGGCTCCCTCCGACCCGCGCCCGCCCTTGCTGGCGGGTTCGGTCATGCCGCCAGAGGTGTGCAGGTGCTGGTCGGGTGCCGGATCGGTTCTCTTGTATTCGCGTCGCTCAGACACTGGCAACTCCGTCCCAATGAGTTCACCGCGAAAGATAATAGCGCAGGTGACGGAGCAGCATGAACAAACCCGCCTGGGCTGCGCGGTGGCGAATCTCGCTGCGGTCGCCCAGGAAGTGGCGCTCGCTGGCGCGGACATCGCCTCGAACTGCCGTGGCCAGCCAGACAGTCCCGACCGGCTTCTCCTCGCTGCCGCCGGCCGGCCCGGCGATGCCGGTAACCGACACCGCGGCCTCCGCTCCGGTCCGGACACAGGCGCCCTCGGCCATGGCGCGGGCTACCGGCTCGCTCACCGCCCCGTAGCGCGACAACAACTGGCCGGAAACGCCGAGCAGATCGCGTTTGACCGAGTTGTCATATGCGATCACGCCGCCGAGAAAGGTATCCGAACTGCCGGGCACGGCGGTGAGCCGCCCGCCAACCAGCCCGCCGGTGCACGACTCCGCCACGGCCAGGCGGATTCCTCCCTCGCGAGCTGCCTGCAAGGTGACGGCGGCCAGGTCTTCGCCGTCGGTGCCGTAGGCGTGGTCGCCGGCGCGCTCCCTGAGGAGCGCCAGCGCCTCGCTGAGCCGTCGCGAGGCTTCTTCCGGAGGCAGACCCCACGCCGTTACGCGCAGGTCCACCCCGTCGGCACCGGGAAGATACGCCAGCGACAGCGGCGCGAGATCGGGCTCCAGCTCGGCGACCCGGTCTGCCAGTGACGATTCGGCGATTCCAGTCGTTCGGAGCGTGGCGGAGATGATCGGCTGCCCGGCACCGCGCGCCGCCAGCCGCGGCACCACTTCGTGGCGCAGCAGCCCGCGCATCTCCGCGGGGACGCCGGGGAGGAGGATTGCCAACCCCGGCGTGCCTTCAAGCCACAGGCCCGGCGCCGTTCCCCAGCGGTTGGCCAGCACCGTTGCGCCGTGGGGCACTTCGGCCTGGCTGCGATTTCGCTCGGCCGGCTCCCGCCCCAGCTTCCGGAATCTTTCGCGGAGCGCATCCCAGATCGCCGGATCGTATTCGAGTTCGGCGCCGAACAACTGGGCGACAATGTTCTTGGTGATGTCGTCGCTGGTTGGCCCCAGGCCGCCGGTAGTAAGCACCGCACCGGTGCGGGCCAGCGCCTGGGAGACCGCGTCGCGAATTTCGTCGGCGCGGTCGGAGATGGTGGTGCGCCGCACCACGCGAACGCCCACCGAGGAGAGTGCCGCACCGAGTTCGGCGGCATTGGTATCGATGGTGAAGCCGAGCAGCAGCTCGGTTCCGATCGTCACCAGCTCAAGATCCACGGCGAGCTAGCGGGATGACTGGTGAGAAAAGAGCGAGCGATAGCGGTAGAGGTAGACCAGGAACGAATACACCGTCAGCACCGCCGCCACCGCCAGCGTTACCGCCACGAAGTCGCCGTGGAAGGTGTTCCAGTACTGGGCCAGGCGGCTGTGCTCCCATCCCAGCGGCTTCCTGGCATCGCGGAAGGCAAACCAGGCGATGGTGGCGCCGATGAAGATGTTCTGGATCACCGTCTTGAGCTTGCCGGCGTTGCCGGCCGGAATCACCACGCCCTGGCGCTGGGCCCACCAGCGGAACGCGGTCATTGCCAGCTCGCGGCCGATCAGCAGGAGGCAGACCCAGAGCGGGATGCTGCCCCAGATCGGGATGTGATAGAGGTCGTGCCGCTGGCGGCTGATCCAGTAGATCGGAATCAGGGTGCTGAAGAGGAGGAGTTTGTCGGCGATCGGGTCCAGCAGCTTGCCGATGTCGGATACTTCATTGCGGCGGCGGGCCAGGCGGCCGTCCCAGACGTCGCTCACCGCCGCGATGATGAACACCACGAAGCAGATCAGCTTGGGCCAGTATCCCTCGATGAACGGCAGCAGCGCGATGATCGGCGTGAAGCAGATCCGAATGATCGTGATGATGTTGGGGAGGGTCCACATCGCTGCCCCCTAGCCCAGCGTCTTGACGACTGCCTTGCTGATCGCCTTCAGGGTATCGAACACGCCGTCGCCGGTGAGCGCCACCGCTTCGAAGTAGGGCGCCTTCTCGATCCATTGCCCCTCGAGGCAATCTACCAGCATGTCACCCGGATGATCGGCATCGGGGACCTCCCGCTGGCGGGCCGGCTCTTCCACCGGCCAGCCCGGATTGAGTGCCGCCTGCAGCTCGGCGACCGGCGCCGCATTGGGAAGATCCCGCTTGTTGTACTGAATGACGAACGGCAGCTTGGTGATGTCGTAGCCGTGCTGGGCCATGTTGTCGTAGAGGTTCTGCATGGCCTCGATATTGGCTTCCATCCGGTCGATCTGGCTGTCGGCCACGAACACCACCCCGTCCACACCCTTGAGAATCAGCTTGCGGGAGGCGTTGTAGTAGACCTGACCGGGCACGGTGTACAGATGGAACTTGACCTTGAACCCGCGGACCGTGCCGAGGTCCACCGGAAGAAAATCAAAGAAGAGGGTGCGCTCGGTTTCGGTGGCGAGCGATATCATCTTGCCGCGCGAAGCCGGTGCGACCTTGTTGTAGACGTACTCCAGATTGGTGGTCTTCCCGCCCAGGCCGGGGCCGTAGTAGACCAGCTTGCAGTTGATCTCGCGCGAGGCGTAGTTGATCATCGACATGCGTCTGGGTCGCCTCTATGCTCCGAAGAGTTTGTCGATTTCATCTTCCGCATCGCCCAGGAAACCGGACTCGACCTGCGGTCCGGGTGCGGCCTCGCGGGTGAACATCGCATTGAATACCTGATTCAGATCGTTGACCGCCGTCCGCACCCGCAGCTTGACCATGCCCAGGGTAGTACGGTTGTCGAACAGCACCACCAGAATGACGCGGCGGGCGATGTCGGCCAGATACATCGACTCCCGCTCGCCCTGGTGAAAGAGCGCGCCGAACTCGGGCTCGCCCAGCATCCGGGCCAGTTGATCGTTGGCGCTGAAATCGGCCGCGGTGAGCGACGCGAACGCGGTCGGATCGAACGCGGGCGGCTCACCGGTGGTGGCCACCATCTGCCCGGTCCGGTCGATGATCAGCGCCGTGCGGGCCGACGACTCGCGGAGGAAGTCCGCCAGGATCGTCTGGATCCGGCGGGCATCGTCTTCCCGAAAGGTCCAACTGGAAGCACCGCTCATGTCCGGCCGCCTTTACGTCAGGGTGGCTTCCATGCGGCGGACGATCGCGTCGGCCCGCCGGCGGAGCATCGGTTGAGTTTCCCACGCCAGGTAATCGCGCAGGAGGCGAACAGTTTCGACCCCGTTCTGGCCGGCCAGAAAGCCGAGCGCGGCGAGGCGGCGCAGCGGGCGGGCGCTGAAGAGATCGCGGCGATGACGGGCCAGCCGCCGCTGGGCCAGCAGCCAGCCGGCTGCGGTGCCCATCAGGATGCCGCCGCCAAGCGCCAGCCGGCGCGCCCGCATCAGCCGATCTCCTGGCGCGCCGTGAGCGCGTGAGCCAGGGTGACCCCGTCTACATAGTCGAGATCGCCGCCCATGGGCAGGCCCCGGGCCAACCGGGTAACCCGCACACCGTGGCCAGCGAGCAGCTGCTGGATGTAGGTAGCCGTCACTTCGCCCTCCATCGACGGATTGGTCGCCAGGATGACTTCGCGCACGTCTCCCTGCTCTATCCGTGCCAAGAGTTGGTCCAGCCGGAGCGCCTCGGGCCCAATCCCGTCCAACGGCGACAGACGGCCCCCCAGCACGTGATAACGGCCCCGAAAGTCGGTGGAGCGCTCGACCACGTCCACCGTCGAGGCCTCCTCTACCACGCAGACCAGTCCCGGATCCCGCCGTGGATCAGAGCAGATCGCACAGGGTTGTTGCTCGGTCAGGTTGCCACAGGCCTGGCAGGGCCGGACCCGCTCGGCCACCGCCACCAGCGCGGCGGCCAGCCGTCCGGCCTGTTCGGAGGGCTGCTGCAGCAGATGAAAGGTGAGCCGCTGGGCCGTTTTCCGCCCGATTCCGGGCAAGCGGGCCAGCTCGGTCACCAACTGCTCGATGGCGCTCACAAGTCAGAGTGTGGGCGGAAACGGCAGAGGCGGCACCTTCCGCATTTCGGCCTGCAGCAGATCGGCGGCGCGCCGCTGGGCCTCGGCCACGGCGGCCAGCACCAGATCGCTCAGAAACTCGGCATCGTGCTGCGCGAATACGCCGGGATCGATGTTGATTGCCCGGATGGTTCCGCGGCCATCGGCTACGACCCGCACCAACCCTGCTCCGGCCGCGGCTTCAATGGTGCGGCCCGCGAGTTCAGTCTGCAGTTCCTGCAGACGGCCCTGCATCTGCTGTCCCAACTGGAAGAGCTGCTGGAGATCTGCCATGCTATCCTTGTTTCCCGCTATGTCTGGCCAAAGTAGGCGGCCCCGGAGGGCTCCGCAAGGCGATTGTCGGTCAATCGACGATCTCTAAATCTAACTCATCGGCGGCCGCGTCGAGGGCCGGATCGCGCGCCCGGAGACACTCCAGCCGGTCGGCCCGGAGCCCCTCGGGGGTCATCCGGCGGGGCCTGGCCGGCGCCGGGTCACCGGAGCTCTGGGTGGGCTCGGAATGCCGCACCTGGAGCCGCACCGGCTGTCCCAGGCGCGCCGCCAGGACCGCCTCGATCTGGGACGCTCGCTGCTCCAGCGCGTCGGGAATGGCGCCCTCCGTGGGGGTCACGGCAAGCACCGGCGGCTCAGCGGCAGTGGGCCGGCTCATCGCCAGCGCCTCGCCCAGAAACCGGCCCTGCTCTCTCACTGCGGCAACCAGCTCGCCCCAGGCAGCCTCGATCGCCGGCAAGGTGAAGTCGATCGTGCCCGACCCCGCTCGCGGCGCGGCAGCCGGCGGTGGCGGATCGGACGAGCGCCGCTCGGAGGAGCGGGAGCCGCTGCGCGGTGTACGGCTGGCGGGCGGCTCCGAACTGGGAGCGGCCAGCGCGCTGCCTTCGGCGTCGAGCACCGCCTGGAGATCGACGATCCGGTCCAGCATGGCCCAGCGAAGCAGCAGCGTTTCGACGACCAGTCGGGCATTGCTGCTCCGGCGAATCGCCCCTTCGGCTTCTCCCAGCAGACGGAGCATCCGGAGAATGTCGCCCGGGGCGAGCTGATCTCCCACGTCGGTCAGCATCCGCCGGGTCGCTTCGGTAAGGCCTTCCGGGTCGGCACCCACCTGCAGCATCAGCAGCGCGCGAAGGAGATCGGCGGCGCCGCCCATGAATTCAGCCAGATCGGCGCCGGCATCGAGCAGCCGCTCGATCAGGGGGAACACCGCGGCGGGGCGTCGTCCCACCACCAGGGAGAGGAGATCGGCGTACAGCTCATCGGCCACCAGGCCGAGAATCTCGCGCACCCGCTCGGCGGTGATCGCGCCTTCGCCGAAGCTGAGACACTGATCGAGCAGCGACAGCGCGTCGCGCATGCCGCCGTCGGCGTGGCGGGCGATCAGCGTGATCGCATCTTCG
>DASSTY010000315.1:0-4552 GCA_035707585.1 Gemmatimonadales bacterium | reverse complement strand
CCGGCAGCGTCAGCCGGTAGAGGTCGGCCTGCCCGCTCTCGGCGAGCCCGCTGAAGATGATGCTGTTGCCATCCGGCATCCACGCCGGTGAGCGAATCGCCACCAGCTGTTCGAACTCATAGCGGCCGACGGCCTTCTGCTCGGCGAGACTCCAGATCAGCAGCGCGTCGCGATCGCCGCGTTTGGTGGTGAGCAGGAGGTATCCCGGCCGGGAGGCATCGACCCGGGAGTCGAAAGGATGAAATGATTCGATCGCACCGGAGCGGCCCGCGGTAACCAGACGATGCGGCTTGTCGTCGGTCCGCTCCAGCGACTTGCGATAGACCGAGAAGTAGCCGGATGACGGCGAAATGTAGATCGCGTCGCCGGCCGTCTGGCCGCTCGTGTCGGGGAGGTAGGACGGCTTGATCGCCAGCTTGGCGAGCGGCCGTGCGGCCACCGCCAGCGGCTCATGAGTATCGGCCGCGGGGTAGTACTTGCGGCGCATCGCCAGCTGAAATTCGGCGTTGAGCTGCTCCAGCGACTTGCCGTAGACCGACTTGATGGCCGCCTCGAACGTGGGATGGCGGGCGATCTCCTGGTACATCAGCGCGATCCGCCACTCGCCGTATGTGCCGGCCAGCCACCGGTGAATCTCGCCACCGAGCGGGTAGACGATGCCCGAGGTGACGTAGGTCAGCTGCTGAATCGGCGGCAGCGTGCCGTTGAGTGTGAGATCGCGCAGGACCATTTCGTCGCGCGCGTCCTGGCCCGCCGACCAGTACTCCGCCAGCCCCTCCGTCCACCAGAGCGGGAAGTGCACCCGGCTTCCCTGATACATCTGGTAGTAGCTGTCGCTCTCCAGCCCCATCTGGAAGACGTGCACCATCTCGTGGCGAATCGTGTGGCGAAATTCGGAGACACTCCCGCGGAACGGGAGAGCGACCCGGCGCTTCAGAAAGTCGGTGGAACCGAGCAGGTTTTCGGGGGGAACGAACGGGAGCAGATTGGTCTGTTCAAAATCGATGTGCGAAGCATAGATGATGATCGGCACGCGGGTGCGGGCTTCGTACCCGAACCGAAGCGCCAGGGTATCGTAACTGGCTTCGGCATAGGCCAGCGTGCCGGGGGCGAGCGCGGCTTCTTCGGGGTAGAAATAGAGGTCGACGTGCGGACCGTGAATCACCTTCCAGTCGAAGGTGCGGTACTGGACCTTGTTCTGCCCGAACGCAAAGAACTGGGCCTGCGCGGGCGCCGCCGTGACCGCGAGGAGGCACAGCAGTCCCGCGGCGATCCGCCCGATCAGCGATGGATCGAGCGGATGTAGTCGCCCGGCATGATCCGCAGTAATGTGCCCTGCCCCGCGACGACTCGACCGAAGATGGTGTAGACGCCGTCGAGATGGGGTTGCGGGCTCAGATTGATGAACCACTGACTCGCTCCCGTATCCGGCCCCGATAGCGCCATGCCCAGAACCGGCTTGTTGTAGCGGTGACGATTAATCTCGTCCCTAATCGCACCGCCAGGCCCGCCCCAGCCGTCGCCGCGGGGATCCCCATC
The DNA here is from genome assembly GCA_035707585.1 of Gemmatimonadales bacterium. GTDB lineage: Bacteria > Gemmatimonadota > Gemmatimonadetes > Gemmatimonadales > GWC2-71-9 > DASSTY01. The sequence continues at coordinate 3,013 of DASSTY010000315.1, read as the reverse complement.
CTGGATTACGAAGTCCGGAACCACCCGATGCCACCGGTTGCCATCGAAGAAGCGGCGGTCCACCAGGCGAAGGAAATTGGCCACCGTAAGGGGCGCATCGGAGCCGAGCAGCTCGATTTCGATGGTGCCCCGCTGGTCGGTTTCGATGGTGACATGAGGCCGGCTGGCCGGCGGCGGCGTCAGGATGTACGTCTGAGCCAGATCGCGGTAATCCTGGAGCGTCCGCCCGGTCTGGATCGGGTAGGCCGGTCCCCAGCGGCGGGAAGCGGCGGGCCAGTTCCGCTCGGCCCAGGCGCGGATCAGGTAGTTGTCGGGGCGGCCGATCACCGCCAGGAACCCGCGCTCGGCCGCGAGCCGGCCGTCCTGGCCGCTGGCCGAGATCCGGGCCGCCGCCGCCACCGCGGAGAGCGCCGCGTCGGCAAATGAATCGGAGGTCGTGCGGCGGTAAGCGTCGGCCAGCGCCGGAATATCGGCGGGGTCGGCCGCGCGGCCGATGATGTCCGCGGAGACGCTCCGGACCGCAGCGTCGCGGCTGGAAAGGAGCCGGCGCGCAGCGGCGACCAGTTGCGGGTCGGCGCCCTCCACCTGCCCGGCCCAGGCCTGCAGCCCCGCCGCGATGACACGCCCATCGCGGTCGTTCAGAAACCAGGGCGTGCCGACGGCACCGGCCAGCGCCCATCCCTCGGCGGCGGCCGCGCGCTCCCGCCAGTCGGCATCCTGAGCCCAACCGGTGGCGACCTGCCGGAACGCCGCCGTGTCAATCCGGGCCAGGCCGGTCAGGGCTTCGCGCAGGAGGCCGATCGGAAGCTTCCGGGTGAGCACGTCCTGCAGCGCTTTCGACGCCGAGGCCCCGCCCAGTTCCCCCAGCGTCATCACCGCCTGCAATCGGACGTGATCGAACGTGTCGTTCAGGTGCGGAAGTACCGCGTTGACGTGAGTGGAATCGTGGAACGTGCCGAGCGAACGGAGCGCGTTGATTCGGACGGCGGGGTCCTGATCGTCTATGGCATGCGCCAGGAGCCCGGCCACCGTACTGGGCGACTGGTGGGCTGAGTCGGCATAGGCGCTGGTGAGTGCGCGCGCCGCGGTGGCCCGGACGGTCGGATCCTCATCGGTGAGCCGAGCCGCGATTCGGGGTGCAGCTTCGACGGCGCGTACGCTCCCCAGGGTGTACACCGCCCGCTGGCGGACCGTCGGCGTGGTGTCGTCGAGAAAAGGCAGGAGGGCTGCTACCGGTGCATCCCGCTTGAGCCGGAAGGATTGCAGCACGATTTCGCGGACGACGAGCCCGGTGTCGGGAACGACCAACTGAACTCGGTGTTCGAGCACGCCAGCGAACCATTCGCCGACTCGCGCGCCACCGATGCGCGACAGTGCGGTAATCGCCTCGAGCGTGGCCGGCGCCGGGAGCGCGGGCGGATTGCTGAGGTGCTCGATGAGCGGCGCGATGGCAGCGGTGTCGCGCAGGAGACCCAGGGCAAACGCGGCGGTGGTCATGACCGAGCTGTCGCGATCGGCCAGCATCGGAATGAGAAGCGCCGTGCCCCGGAGATCTCCGATCCGGCCGATCGACATCGCCGCCGTTCGCCGCACCACCGGATCGGCGGCGCCAACGCTCCGCGCGAACAGCGCCTGATCGAACCGCCGGGCATCTTCCGCGGCGAGCAGCGGCGCCAGCTCTTCTGCTAGAGCAGCGTTCTGAGCGGCGGCGCGCCCGGCTGCACCGACCGCAAGCAGCACGGCCAGCGGGAGAATGCGACGGAGAACGGTGCTTCGGTTCACCAGCAGCTCCTTCTTGAAGTCAGTCGAGACGGACCGGATCGGCAACGGGCCGGAGCAGCGCCGCCACTTCTGCCGGGATCCGGACCGGCCGCATCGCGCTATCCAGCATGATGAGCGTGGTGGCGGCGGTGGCGAGCAGGCGGCCGGATTCCGCCAGCTCGATCGCGTACCCGAATACCAGACGGCGGGAAGCAACTTCCCGGAGCCAGCATCGCACCCGAATCAGGTCGTCGTAGTGGGCTGGCTGCCGGTAGCGAATGGATAGATCGCTCACTGCCAGCCGGAATCCCCGCGCTTCGAGCTCGCGATAGCTCATTCCGGCGTGCCGCAGATGATCGGTCCGCGCAATGTCGAGCCAGACCGCGTAGCGCGCGTGATAGACCACGCCCATCTGGTCGGTCTCGGAATAGTTGACCCGCACGGTGATTTCGGAAACCGGCGGAGAGACGGCACCACTCACTGCGGGAGGTGCCGCCGCCGGCGATGAACCGGGTAGCGCATAGAGTCAGGACGCTCGGAGCGAGAGGGTTGCCACACCGCCAGCAGGGGCGGCAAAGCGAGCCGCGGGCGATCTCGTCAAAAGTGTTCGGATGGAACGGGAAAGTCAAAGACCCGCTTGCGCTTGCGACGCCTCCGGGGGAGCAATATCTTGCGCCGTGCCCGACCCCACCCTGGTCGTTATCGCCGATGCTCATCTTGGCGCCGCTCCACCCCAAACGGAGCGCGATCTGATCCGGTTTCTGGCCGCGATGCCCGACCTTGGCGATCTGCTCCTCATCAACGGCGATCTCTTCGATTTCTGGTTCTCCTACCGCCGAGTCATTCCGCGGCATGGTCTCCGGGTAGCGGCGGCTCTGGCACGGCTGCGGGAACAGGTGCCGATCATCATGATCGGCGGCAACCACGATCGCTGGGACGATGCGTTCTGGCGGGATGATCTCGGCATCGACTTCGCACCCGACCAGCGGCGCTTCGAAGCGGCGGGACGGCAGGTGCTGGCGGTCCACGGCGACGGGCTGACCGACCCGCGGTTCTCAGCGCGGATGCTCCACTGGCTGATTGCGCGGCGGAGTTTCGTCGCGAGCTTTCGGGCGCTGCATCCTGACCTGGCATTCCGGCTGGTTGACAAACTGGCGCCGCACCTGGGCGAGCAGCCGGTCGATGCGGCGGTGCTGGCCGCCGCGGCAGAGCGACAGCGGGCCTGGGCGGAAGAGTCTCTGGAACAAGATCG
>DASSTY010000314.1:0-3563 GCA_035707585.1 Gemmatimonadales bacterium | reverse complement strand
TGCGCGCTGATTCTGCCGGAGCTGCGGCGAGCTCCGCTGCAGCCTGCTGAATGACACGCCACGCGCGGCTCACGTCGGCCTCGGTGGTTTGCCACTGGCCCACGGCGAGGCGCAATACATAACGGCCGCCCAGCAAGGTGTGGGTAAGGAAGACGCTGCCGGTGGCGTTGATCGCGGCGAGGACCCGGCGGTTGAGCTCGTCGAGCGCGGCACCGTCGTCGACTCCGACCGGATGCCACCGGAAGCAGACCAGCGCCAGCGGTGTCGGGGCCATCGCTTCGAACTCGGGCGAGGCATCGACCCAGCGGCGAAATTCCGCGGCGAGTTCGATGTGCCGCCGCACCATCGCGCGGAGGCCGTCGACGCCGTAGCTCCGGATCACGAACCAGAGCTTGAGCGCGCGGAAGCGCCGGCCCAGCTGGATGCCCCAGTCCCGGAAGTTCACCACCTCGGCGTCGCGGGCGGTGCGGAGATACTCCGGGCTGGCCTGAAAGGTGTGAAGCAGGGCGTCGACATCGCGCACGAAGTACGCCGAGCAATCGAAATTCACCAGCAGCCACTTGTGCGGGTTGACCACAAAGCTGTCGGCCAGTTCAACGCCGTCCAGGATCCAGCGGAAATCGGGCAACACCGCCGCCGAGCCGGCGTACGATGCGTCGACGTGAAACCAGGCGCCGTATTCGCGGCAGAGCTCGCCGATCGGCCGGAGCGGGTCGAGCGCAGTGGACGAGGTCGTGCCGACGGTAGCTACCACGCACGCCGGTTTGAATCCCGCGCGCCGATCGTACTCCAGCGCCTGCGCCAATCGGTCGGGGCGCACGGCGTAGTCCTGGTCTGTTTCGATGCTGCGGAGGCGATCGAGTCCGAACCCGGCGAGCTTCACCCCCTTGGCCACCGAAGAATGCGCTTCGGCCGAGGTGTAGACGGTGAGCGGCGGCGCGGCGGTGTCATCGAGGCCGCGAACCCCGGCGGCGAAATCGGTGGCGCGCTCGCGGGCGGTCAGCAGCGCCACCAGCGTCGAAGTGGATGCGGTATCCTGAATCACGCCGGTAAAATCGGCAGGCAGGCCGAGCAGATCGCGGAGCCAGCCCATCACATGCTGCTCCAGCTCGGTTGCCGCGGGCGAAGTTTGCCACGACATGCATTGAGCCGCGAGCCCCGCCGTGAGCATCTCCGCCAGAATCGATGGCGGGCTGGCGTTGGCCGGGAAATATCCGAACCAGCCGGGGTGCTGCCAGTGGGTAATGCCGGGGAGGATCAGTTGATCGAAATCGGCCAGAAGCTGCTCGAATGGCTCGCCGCTGGCAGGAGGATCGGCCGGGAGCTGGCTGCGGATCTGGCCGGGTGCCACCGGCGGCAGCACCGGGCGGCGGCCCACGTCGCGCAGGTAGTCGGCCAGCCAGTCTGCTACTTCGTGGGCATGGGCGCGAAAGAGTTCAGAATCCATGCGATCAAGATAGCGCAGTGGTTAACTTTTCCGGTCCTCGAAACCTGGAGCAGGAGCACCGCATGACGGAGAGCGAGTTCGACCCCGAGCGGGAGCGGCTGATCCTGGCGGAACGAATCTCCGACTGGCTCGACAGCATCGATCTCGACGACGACGCGGCGCGAACCGCGCTGGCAACTTCGGTGTCGGGAGTACTCGCCGCCGCGGCCGACGCGCGGCGGCAGCTCGATGAGGCGCTCCGCTCCAACCCTCTCGCCGACGCCGCCGAAGCCGACCGCGCGCTGGAGCTCTTTACCCAGCTCACGGTCCATCTCACCGGCGAGCTTCGCAACGCGTTGGACGATCTGGAGCGCGCCTGGCCCACGCTGGAAGATCGTCTCATCGAACTCGGCCCCGACGACGAGCCGCCCACATGACCAGACTCGCCGCACGCAACGGGCTCTGCTACGATTCCGATATCGCCGTTCGCCACCTGACGGATGCCGACCCGAAGCTTGGCGCGCTGATCGAGCGAGCCGGTCCGTTCACCATGCAGCCGCAGCCAACCCAGAGCATCTTCGGCGCACTGGCGCGATCGATCGTCTATCAGCAGCTCTCCGGCAAGGCCGCGGCAACGATTCTCGGCCGGGTCACCGACCTCTTTCCCCGCCGGAAGCTCACTCCCGAGGAGCTGCTGGCGCTGCGCCCGGAACAACTTCGTGGCGCCGGAATTTCGGCCAACAAGCTCGCCGCTCTGCAGGATCTTGCAGAGCTGACCCTCGACGGCACCGTACCGACCCTGCGAAAGATCCGCACGCTGAGTGATGATGAAATCATCGAACGACTTACCCAGGTGCGCGGCATCGGGCGGTGGACCGTGGAGATGCTGCTGATCTTCCGCCTCGGTCGTCCCGATGTGCTGCCGGTAGGCGATCTCGGCGTGCGCAAGGGGTTCGCGCATACCTATCGCCATCGCAAACTGCCGGATGCTGCACGGATGACCCGCGTGGCCGAGCGCTGGCGGCCCTATCGCAGCGTAGGGAGCTGGTACATGTGGCGCGCGGTGGATCTGGAGAGGGACGGGAAGACGGGATGACGGGAAGACGGGAAGACGGGATGACGGGAAGACGGGAAGTGAGATGCGCGTCGTATTAACTGGGCGCAACTCGGCGAAGGCGAGTGCCATCACGGCCAAGTGGTGCGTTGGGTCACCAGTTCGTGGCATCGATGCGATGAGTGGCCAACTGTCAGAGAGCAGTCAGTCAATTGGGATTCAACTGCTTACGGCGAGATTCACCGAGGGCTGTTCTCCGGAATAATCCATGCGCCGGCAACGGCAGCTTGGCGGGCTCCCTATCGCCCGACACTCTCATACCATGACTGGAGGTTCTCTATGCGTTGGCAGCGCAATCGGCTGCTGGCCGGCAGCGCCATTTTGCTGTCGGCAGGTCTGTTCGCCGCGTGCAGTCCGGGCTCTGACTCCCCGCTCTCGCCTTCGAAGAGCGGCAAGGTGACGACCTTCACCACGCCGTCGACCGTCTCATCGACCATGTGGGACTTCGCAGGCATCCTGATCCCGGGGACCGCCGGTCCGGTGGACCTCGGCACTGAAGAGACGATTTCCCAGAGCGGCTTCGGCTCCATCGTGGCCAGGAGCAGCGCGGGCACGCATGTCACCGTCAAGGGTGGCGACCTGGCAGTCGGCGCCAGTGAGCGGGGGCTTGGTCTCTGCATCCCTGGCACCGCTACTACGTGCAGCTTCCCCGACGACGGCGACGAAATCGGCGACGGCGGACCGGGTGCGCTGGATCTTGACTTCAGCGGTGTCCTCCCGGCCGGCTCCGTCCTGACGTCGATCGACCTCGGCTCGGTTCAGCCGGGCGAGGGCTACCGCTATTCGATCTCCACTGACGGCGGCGCCAGCTTCGGTCCCGTCCAGGAAGCGTTTGGCGGCGATGCCGAGGACAACGCCACCATCACGTTCGATAATTTGCCGACGACCGGTCTGGTGGTCCGTCTCGAGAAGACGGTTGAGCTCAACGGTGAATGCACCAGTTCCTGCCACAACGACTACACCGTTCGGGCCGCCACTACCAGCGTCATCACCAACGAGGAACTGCTGAACGGGCGGATGACC
>DASSTY010000313.1:0-3267 GCA_035707585.1 Gemmatimonadales bacterium | reverse complement strand
CGGCGCCGGCCGGCACGAACCCCCCGGTCACGCCAATGAATGTGTCGGCCATTCCGGCCCGGCGGCCCAGCCGCTCCACCGCATGGTCGAACAGCGCCGGCCACTGCATGGCGTAGGAAACCATCCGCTCTACGATCCATTTGCCGGTGAACGCCCGGCGCCTGAGCTGCCGGTAACGTATCAGCGAGCGGGCAGTGACGGGGCCGTCCTGACGGAGCGCACTGGTAATCACCGCCGCAGCGAGTTCGGCGCCACGGAGCGCGGTGCCGATGCCCTCACCGGTAAAGGGATCGAAGAACTCCGCGGCATCGCCCACCAGCAGGACCCCGTCGCCAATTACCCGGCGAGCATGCGCCGCAAAGGGGCCGGTAACCCGGAGCGGCGCGGTGAATGCCATCTCTTCGAGACGTCCGGCAACTTTCGGGAATCGTTCCAGCTGCTCCCGAAAGAACGCTTCACGGCGGCCGCGCGCCTGATGGGCAAGCGGTGCCGGCAGCACCAGCGCCACGTTGGTGACTCCATTACCCAGTGGGTTGAGACCGGCGTAGCCGCAGGGGGAAACATGCATCTCGGTTTGATTGCTCATCCCCGCGACGCCGGTGGCGTGAGCTACGAAGGCGAACCGGCGGATCGGCTCATGCCGGACAGGGGCCAGGCGCCGCGCTACGACCGAACGGAGGCCATCGGCACCGACCACGAGGCGGGAATGAATTGCATGCCAGCCGCCGCCGGTCCGAACGCGCACTCCCTCGACCGCACCGCGGTGGCGCAGCAGCTCTTCTGCGGCGGTCCCCTCCCGCACATCGACGCCGGCAGCTCTGGCGCAATCGAGCAGGACGGAGTCGAGCGTGCGCCGAGGCAGTGCCAGTCCAGTGGCGCGAAAGGGCCGTGGACGGGCGCGATCGAACTGGCCCGCGAGCCGCGATCCGAACGCTGCGGTTACCGCTGTTCCCCGGAGCGACATTCCGCCGGCCCGCTCCAGCGCCGGCATCGCGCCGAGCCGATCCAGCAGCCGGACCGTTTCAGGGCTCATGTATTCGGAGCAGGTCTTGTCTCGAGGAAACCGGGCTCGGTCCAGCAGGATCACGCGGCAGCCGGCGCGAGCCAGATGGGATGCGGTGGCGCTGCCGGCCGGACCGGCGCCCACCACGACTACGTCAGCCTCAACTGACACGCTGGAACTCAAAGCCGCCCAGAATGAGCTGGTCGGAAGAGGTGCCGAAGCGGTAATCGAACACCACGCTGTCGGCCTGCTGGTCGAACCGCACCGTGATGGCCGGTCCGTTCGGCCGCCACTGGCAATCTTCCACCTGGGTGCGCGGAAAGCCCTCGACCATCGAGAGCGTTTCGGTGGTGCGGCGGCAGAGACTGTCGTTCTGGAAGAGCCAGGTGGTGGTCCACCGCTGGAGGTCGTCGTCGACCTGAACCAGCGCGATCCGCTGCCAGGTGCCGATCAGCAGATCCGCGCCGGAGGCACCACCGCCCTGTCCGCTGGTCGCACCGCCGCCCGGCAGCGTGGTCGGGGGTTCCAGCGGTCCCACTTCGCTGTCGCAGCCCTGGACCGAACAGATCATGAGCCCGAACAGCAGCGCCATGCGGCCCAGCCGGCTGCGGCGGCGAGCGTGGTCGCCAGCGCATTCACCCCGTCGTTGTTGAGCCATGCCCATCCTCCCGTGCGGCGGGTGGCCGTGCCGCAGCGATGGATCTGCCATTCACTCGGCTCCTTGCACGCGGGGCAGTAGAAGCGGCCCTGCCAGAGCGCGCCGAGCGCCGAGTCCGCCAGCATGCCCAGCCAGCCGATCGCCGTGGCGGCAAGGGCCAGGCGGAATCCGCCGGCCGGTGTCGCCGCCAGTCCAACCAGTGCGGCGCCGGGCAACGCTCCCAACGAGCCGCGTAGAGTCACACCGCCGCTGGTTCCCGGGACGACCGGCGCGCCCCTGAAAAGATGCCGCGGCGCCGTAGTACTGCTCAGTCCCCAGGCGCCCGCCCAGGTATCCGCCGCCGCCGCAGCGAGCGAGGCCGTAACCGGCCAGAGCACCAGGTCGGCGCGGCCCCACCAGATCAACGATGCCACGACCGCCGCCCCGCCGTTCGCCAGCACCTGCCAGTGGTCCCGGCAATCTCCCTTGGGATCGAGCGCCGCGGCTGTGTCGCGGGGCACCAGATGAGAGACGATTGTGCTGGAGACGAAGAACACCGCCAGTACGCCGGCGCCGCTCCAGCCGGCCCCGCCCAGGATGACCGTCCCGACCAGCCACGCGGCGGCAGTACCGGACGGGGTGAGCGCTCCCGCCCGCCAGGCCAGGAGCGCGGCGGCTGCCGCCAGGACGGCGGCCAGCGCGAGCGGTGGCACTCAGGCGGTCGGGGCGGGCCGGTCGGCAAGTGCCGCGCGAATCCGGGCGCGGACGTGGTCGGGACAACACTGGGAACCGGCCTTGGTGGCGATCATTCGCACGAAGCTGCGCTCGAACTGGGCGCTGGCAAAACAGGGGCGGCAGCGATCGAGATGCTGCTCGAGTTTGGTGACCAGCTCCGGCGTCAGATCCGACTTGAGATAGTCCTGCAGCAGCACCAGCGCCCTGGCGCAGTCGAGCGGCTCCTCGGTGCTCACGATTCCCCCCGGGGGCGGATGATTCCGGCTTCTACCGCATGGGCATACAGCGCCGTCTGCAGCTGGCGGCGGGCCCGAAACAATCGCGACTTCACGGTGCCGATCGGGATTTCCAGCGCGCTGGCGATTTCGGCGTAACTCAGTCCTTCGATGTCGCTCAACGCCAGCACCTCGCGGAAATCCTCGGGAAGCTGGTCGATTGCGGCCAGCACACGCTCATCCACGATCTGGTCGAAGAACGCACCTTCGGGGTCCACCTGTTCCACCGCCCGGTGGATGGCGTAGGGCTCGACCGCTTCGAGATCGACCGGGATCGGTTCCCGCTTACGGCGCCGATAGTCGTTGATGAATGTGTTGCGAAGAATCGTCAGCAGCCAGGCCCGGGCGTTGGTGCCTCGCTGGTATTGCCCCCATGCCCGGAACGCCTTGAGCATCGTATCCTGCACCAGGTCTTCCGCCCGAGCGGGATCGGCGGTGAGTCGCAGCGCCATCCGATAGAGACTGTCGAGATGGGGCAGGGCTTCCTGCTCGAAGGCAAGCGTGGCGCTGGGGTCGGCCATGGCGGAATGTTTGCCGTCCCGAAGGCGGAAGCAACCCCTGGCCGGTCGGTGGGCGTGGGCGCTATGTTGAGGCGCTAGTCGGTCGTGGGTCGTGGG
>DASSTY010000312.1:0-3571 GCA_035707585.1 Gemmatimonadales bacterium | reverse complement strand
GCTGCTGGTGATTGTGGCGCGGCCCACCCGCCGCCGCGTGGGGTTCCTGGCGGTAAGCCTGCTCGGCTATCTGATGATCGGCGTGATGATCCTCCAGATCCGCTACCTGCTGCTCCTCCTGCCGCTCGCCTTTCTGATGGCGGCACTGGGGATCTTTCCTCAGCGGGAAGACCGCAGCCGGCCCTGGCCGCTCTGGCTCTCCTGGGCGGCGCTCGGCCTCGCAGCGGTCTGGAGCAGCGCCACGCAGGCGGTGCAGATCCGAGACTCGCTGGCCGAAGATCCGGTCTACCTCAAGCCCGCAGCCCAGGCTTTCAGCCGGTTGAGCCAGCCCGGCGCACGAGTGGTCAGTGGCAAACCCCAGCTCGGCTTTCTGGCAGGCCGGCGGGGGGCCCGGCCGCACGGAACCGACCTCGCCGCCGTACTCGCCAACGCGCGGCGGAGCGGGTTCCAATGGATCGCGTACACCCCGTACGAAGCCGAGCGCTACCCCGCTATCGCCCCGCTGGGAGGGGACTCAATTCCGGAGCGGCTGTCGCTGGTGTACCAGGATCCGGTTCACCACGTTCGGCTCTTTCACATCGACCCATGAGCACAGGTTTTCCACATGATTTACCACGATCTTTTCGGGGGTTTTTGGCGACGGAAGGAATGTGGATAACCAAACTGCATATACAATCATAAAAACGCACTGCGGTTTCGTCAGATACATTCAATCCGACAAATGACTTTAAGTGGCTTTCGTAACCATTTGCCACTTTGCCAATTAATATCTGTTTTGTGAAGTCGTGTATCTTCACTCGACAGTGGCGACAGCGGCTGCATGCATATACATGTACCGTGGAAATCCACATTATCTACATGGCCGGCAGGCGAGCAACCGGCCTGAGTGCCCCCATGGCCGGGCTTCTCCACCTGGAAGCAGGGGCCTAAAAAACGAAGCCCGCCGGCCATTCAGATGTGGCCGGCGGGCTGATTGTCGAGCGGGCTTCGCCGCCCCGAATTTATCCGTGGATCGCTGCCTCGACAGCCAGCTTCAGCCGGTCGAGCGACTTGCTGCTGCCCGGGTCGAACCGGAGGTCACGGTAGGTGACTTTGCCGTCCCGGCCGATCACGTACACGGTCCGGACCGGCGCCCCGTCCCGGCTCTTGCTGCCGTACTTGCCGGCCACCCGCTGGTTGGGGTCGCTGAGCAGCCGGAAGGGCAGCGAGAGCGACGCCGCGAACTGGCGGTGGGTGTCGATCGGATCGGGCGAGATTCCGAGCACCACCACGTCCGGCCCGAAGAGTTCGGCCCGGCGTTGGGCGAAGCTCTGGAACTGCGCCGAGCTGCTCTTGGTGAAATCCTTCGGATAGAACGCCAGGACGACCACCTTGCCGCGGTCACTCCGGAGATCGTAGCCGTAGTCGGCCACGCTGGTGGTGTCCTTTGTGGCCCAGGGGAGCGTGAATGACGGCGCTTCCCTGCCCGGCTCGGGACCCGCCACGACGCGGGCGGTTGGCGTGTAGTCGTTCCGGCCGGACGACTGGGCGCTCAGCGCAGGTGTGAGACTGACGGCGGCGAGGAGAACAAGGGCGACACGCATCGGAAGGGCACCTTCTACCAGGACTGTTGTGAAAGGAGACACGGGCCGCCGGAATCGGAGCAGAAACCGTACCGACCCACGGCCCAGGGCGGCTCACCCGCCCCCATCCACTCCAGCCGGCTCCGGCGCGCCCTGCGGGCGGTACCGCTCCTCAACATAGTGCTCGAGAATCTGGAGGAATTCGGGGACGATATTGTCGCCCTTGAGAGTGACGTGGAGCCGCCCATCGACGTATACCGGCGCCTTGGGCTCCTCGAACGTGCCCGGCAGAGAGATCCCCAGGTTGGCGTGCTTGGATTCGCCGGGGCCATTCACGACGCACCCCATCACCGCCACCTTGAGCTCCTCGACGCCGGGGCGTTCCGCCCGCCAGACCGGCATTTTGTCGCGCAAATAGGACTGGATGTCCTGCGCCATCTTCTGGAAGAAGGTGCTGGTGGTCCGCCCGCATCCGGGGCAACTGGTGACCTGGGGGGTAAAGCTGCGCAGTTCCAGCGACTGGAGAATCTGCTGGGCCACCTGGACTTCCTCGGTACGGTCGCCGCCTGGCGCCGGGGTGAGTGAAATCCTGATGGTATCGCCGATCCCCTCCTGAAGGAGGACGCTCAGCCCCGCCGTGCTGGCGACGATCCCCTTGGTGCCGAGGCCCGCTTCGGTGAGCCCCAGGTGGAGCGGGTAATCGCACCGGGCGGCCAGCATTCGGTAGACGGCGATCAGATCCTGGACCCCGGACACTTTGGCGCTCAGGATGATACGGTCGTGCGGCTGCCCGACATCCTCGGCCAGGCTGGCTGAGCGGAGCGCGCTCTGGCAGATGGCCTCCAGCATGACGTCGCGGGCATCGCGCGGCTCGGCGGCCTGGGCGTTGGCGTCCATCAGCTCGGTGAGGAGGATCTGGTCGAGCGAGCCCCAGTTGACGCCGATCCGGACCGGCTTGTCGTGAGCCAGCGCCACCTCGATGATGGCTCGGAAATTGGCGTCGGCATGACGACCGCCCACGTTGCCGGGATTGATCCGGTACTTGGCCAGGGCGCGGGCACAGTCGGGATACCGAGTAAGCAGCAGGTGCCCGTTGTAGTGAAAATCGCCGATGATGGGGACGTTGACGCCGGCTGCGCTCAGTCGTTCGACGATCTGCGGTACTGCCTGTGCGGCGTCATCGTTGTTGACCGTAACCCGGACCAGCTCGCTCCCGGCTCGCGCCAGCTGCCGGACCTGTGCCGCCGTCGCCGACACATCGGCGGTGTCGGTATTCGTCATGGATTGAACTACGATCGGGTGGCCGGCTCCCACGGGAACTCCGCCCACCCGGACGGTGACGCTGCGACGGCGCGGTATGGAGGACATCTCTGAAATCTAGCGACCGAGCACCCGCCGGACTACCGCCAGGACGCTGTCCCTCACCAAGTAATAGATGGCCATAGCGTGGTCGGATCCGGGGACTACCTGGACCTGCACGTGCGACAAACCATCGCCCCAGGTGTGGGCGTTGTTGGCGCCTTCGAAGGGATCGTTGGCCGACGAGGTGAGGAGGGTCGGCACCCTGGTATTCTCGAGCGCGCGCCGGATCTGCAGGCCGGCATCGGGCCCGTGAGCCGGCGCCCCGGCCGCCCCCAGCGTGACCAGCCCGCGAAGCGGAGTGACCCGCGGTGCCGCCAGCAGCACCCCGGTACCGCCGACGCTCGCACCGAACAGGAGCAGCCGGTCCGAATCGATGAAGTTCTGCACCGCGCCCCATCCGGCAACCCGCACGATGTCATCGCTGATGTGACTGAACCCCACCTTGCCGGCACTGCTCATGAAGGCCTGGCCAAAGGCGTCGGGCGTGAAACCGAGCGGAGTGTCGATGACCAGTGGGCCAGAGGGACTCTGGATCGACCTGCCGTGGCCCCGAAGATCGAACGCCAGCGTGGCCACGCCCAGTCCCAGCAGGTCCTCGACCAGGGGAGCGTAGCTGTCGGATGTTGACGGGTACTGGTGGGCCAGCA
>DASSTY010000311.1:0-9237 GCA_035707585.1 Gemmatimonadales bacterium | reverse complement strand
ATTGTATCTCACCTGGGCGCGGGCGCGGCGCCGTGGCGGCGAGCTCCGGCCCGGCATGCCGTCGCGATTCCTCCGGGCGCTGCCGCCGGAGCTTCTGGAAGAGCGGCGGACGACTTCGCTCTGGAGCCCGACCTCGGCATTCGACGGATTCGGCGCCCGCGGCAGCGTACCGCGCAGCGGCAGCCGGTTTGGCTCACGACCGCGATCGCAGCCGGCAGCTGCGTCCTACATTCCCGATGCGGCCGACGAGAACGCCTCCCAGGCGGCGCCCCGGTACATCAAGGGCGAACGGATTCGCCACCGCCGGTTCGGTACCGGCACCATTCAGGGGCTCAGCGGCGCCGGCCGCGATCTCAAGGTGGCCGTGGCATTCGACGACGAAGAAGTCGGACTCAAACAGCTGCTCGTGGCCTATGCCGGGCTCGAGCGCGATCTGGAGGGGGCATGACCATCGGCGCGGATCAGGTGCGTCATATCGCACGGCTCGCCGAAATCGCGGTGGCAGACGATGAACTTCCGGTTCTGGCAAAGCAGCTGGATCGCATCGTCGGCTACGTCGCCCAGCTCGACCGGCTGCCGGCCGACGAAGATGCCGCGCCATTCAATGCCGGCCCCGAGTCGTTGCGTCTCCGGGCCGACCAGGTGAATCCCTGGCCGATGATCGGCGGCCCGATGGCCATGGCGCCCGAGAGCGCCGATGGCTTTTTCCTGGTACCGCGGCGCGGTACCGGAGCCGAGGCGTGACGTCCGTCGCCCGGATCGCCGAGCGGGTTCGCAACGGAGGCGAAACCGCCGGTGCGGTTGCCTCTCGCACCGCCGCGGCGCTGGAAGACAGCACCGGACTCAACGCAACGCTGCACTGGTCGCGCGAGCTGCTCCATCGCCGGGCCGGCGAGATCACCGAACGCGTCTCGGCCGGCGAGCAGCTGCCGCTGGCCGGCGTGCCGGTGGCGCTCAAGGACAACATCGTCAGCACCGACGAACCGACCACCTGCGCCTCCCGGATGCTGGTGGATTACGTGTCTCCCTACGAAGCCACCGCCGTCACGCGGCTTCGCGAAGCCGGCGCGTTGCTGGCCGGCAAGGCCAACCTCGACGAATTCGCCATGGGATCGTCCACCGAACACTCCGCATTCGGACGGGTGCGGCATCCGCTCGATCCCGAGCGCGTGCCGGGCGGCTCCTCGGGTGGCTCCGCCGCGCTCGTAGCTGCGGGCGTCGTGCCGGCGGCGCTGGGCAGCGAAACCGGCGGCTCGGTGCGCCAGCCGGCCAGCTTCTGCGGCGTAGTCGGCGTCAAGCCCACGTATGGAAGGGTCAGCCGCTACGGGTTGGTGGCGTTCGGTTCGTCGCTCGACTGCATCTCCAGCTTTGGCCGGACGGTAGACGACGCGGCGCGGGTGCTCGCTGTGATCAGCGGGCCCGATCCGTTCGACTCCACCACGGTCGATCGCCCGCCAATCGCTCCGCCGGAACCGCCACGCGATCTTCGCGGCATCACTATCGGCTTGCCGCGGGAGTATTTCCCGGACGATCTCGATCCCGGCGTCAGGGCAGGAACGGATCGCACCATCGCCGCACTGAAGGAGCTTGGCGCCGAACTGCGCCAGGTATCCTTGCCGCACACCGCGCTCGCGGTCCCCACTTACTACATCATCGCACCGGCGGAAGCGGCGGCCAATCTGGCGCGCTACGACGGCGTACGATACGGCCAGCGGCGAATCGGGCCCAACGGCGATATCCGCGCGCTCTACCAGGCCACCCGCGGCGAGGGTTTCGGCGCCGAAGTGCGGCGGCGCATTCTGGTCGGCACCTATGTATTGAGCGCCGGCTATGCAGCGCAGTACTACGCCAAGGCGCAGCGGGCTCGCGCACTGATCGCGGCCGATTTCGCCGCAGTCTTTGCCGGCGGGGTGGATCTGCTCTTTACGCCAACGACACCGACGCCGGCATTCCGCGCCGGCGAAAAGACCGACGATCCGGTGGCGATGTACCTGGCCGACATCTTCGTTTCTCCCGCCAGTCTCGCGGGGCTTCCGGCGATGAGCCTGCCGATCGGGCGCAGCGACGGATTGCCGATCGGCGGGCAGCTGATCGCACCGATGTTCCACGACGAGCAGATGCTTGCGGCGGCGGCGGTGCTGGAGCGGGCGGTGCCGGCTGTCGAGGAGGTGCGCTGATGACGTGGGAGACGGTAATCGGACTCGAGATCCACGTTCAGCTGAACACCCGCAGCAAGATGTTCTGCGGCTGCTCCACGGCGTTCGGCGACCCGCCTAATACCAACGTCTGTCCGGTTTGTCTGGGCCTGCCGGGCGCACTGCCCGTGCCCAACGCCGAGGCGGTGCGGCTGGGAACCCGCGCCGCGCTGGCGCTGGGGTGCACCATTCATCGCCGGAGCGTTTTCGCCCGAAAGAATTATTTCTATCCCGATCTGCCCAAGGGCTACCAGATCTCACAGTTCGACCAGCCACTTGCGACTGACGGGCGAGTGGAATTCGAGTCGCCCGAGCGCGGACGGGTGTCGGTGCACATCCAGCGGCTCCATCTCGAGGAAGATGCCGGCAAGTCGCTCCATGATCGAATTCCCGATCGCACCGCCATCGACCTCAATCGCGCCGGGGTGCCGCTGGCCGAAATCGTGAGCGGGCCCGACATGCAGAGCCCGGCGGAGGCGCGGGCGTACGCCACGGCGCTGCGACAGATCCTGGTGTACACCGGCGTCAGCGACTGCAGCATGGAGCAGGGGAGTCTCCGGATCGACGCCAATCTTTCGGTGCGCCGCCCGGGGGAGCCGCTGGGCACCAAGACCGAAGTCAAGAACATGAACAGCTTCGCCAACGTGGAGCGGGCGCTGCTGGCCGAGCGCGAGCGGCAGGTCGCCCTGCTCGAATCGGGGCAGGCGGTGACACAGGTGACGCTGCTGTTCGATGCCGCGAGCGGCCGGGTGCAGCCCACCCGGTCAAAGGAAGAGAGTCACGACTACCGGTATTTTCCCGATCCCGATCTGCCGCCGCTCGTACTGAGCGAGAGCTGGATCGAGCAGCAGCGCGCCACGCTGCCCGAGCTGCCCGACGCCAAGCGCGAACGCCTGACCAGTGAAGTCGGATTGCCGGCGTATGATGCGGGCGTGATCGCCGCTGAACCCGCGCTGGCCGATTATTTCGAAGCGGTGGTCGCGGCCGGTGTGGAACCCAAGACCGCCGCCAACTGGCTGATGGGCGAAGTCATGACCGGCTACAACGAGAGCGGCCGATTCGACGTCGCTCCGGCGCGGCTGGCGGCACTGGTGCGGCTCATCGATGAAGGTGCGGTGAGTCATCAGGCGGCCAAGCGGGTTTACGCCGAGTTGCTGGTTGTCGACGAGGCGCCCGCCGCGGTTGCCGAGCGGCTGGGGCTTACTCAGGTGAGCGATACCGGTGCGCTGATGCAGTGGGTGGACGAGGTCCTCGCCGCGCACCCCGCCGAGGTAGAGCGCTATCGCGGAGGCGAAACCAAGCTGGTCGGGTTTTTCGTGGGGCAGGTGATGAAGCGAAGCCGCGGCAAGGCCGATCCGAAAGGCGTTCAGCCGGTGCTGCTGGAGCGGCTGGCGGCCCCTGGGCTCTGAGCTGGGGGCTGGTGCAGCGGCCGACTCAGGGCGGCGAACCCGCTCTTTTCGGAATCGTGCTCCCGATGAAGACGCCCGCCACACCCCCGATCAGCGCAGAGACGGCGGCTCCTCCAATAACGGGATACGTGCAGCTGTGGGTACCGCTATCGGAATCGCAAAGACTGGCCCCGAATACGGCACCGAGAATCCCTAATCCAATCGCGCCGATGGCCAATCCTTCCCAGCGGTAGTCTTGGTGTGTCTGTGCGATGAGTAGCGGGGGAGCTTCAGCGTGAACGGCGCGAGTATATTCATTATGAGAGGCCGGCTGCAGTCGCGGATCGATCGCGACCGCTGCGATTCTGGCGACAGAGCCAACGCCGGTTTGGGCCGCTGCAGTACTGGCCGCTCCGATTGCGAACAGCGCAATCGCGAACACCGCTCGCAGATGTAGTGATTCTCTATTCATGGGTGGATCCTGTTGAGCTAAAAGCCGAGATCCGACAGGATCTCTGAATATGCGGTCGCCGCAGTGCCCGCGATTCGGGCTGGTACCCATCCGCGGAAATCTTGCGAGGTCCAGTAGCACTCTGTTCGGGCTTCGCCAAAATACTGGTAGGAAGGATTACGGCTCGTAACGCAGTCGATAAGCCGATGCGCGTCAGAGCCAATATTGTATATGGCACCATACGAATCACGAGCAGCGGTGTTCACGTCTTCGCAGGTGTCTGTGCCGAATTGGCCCCCCGAATTACATGCGTCCACGGACGGGTAGTTGGCGTGCTTCTTTTCGGCGACGTACACGCGCGGGTAGCCGCCAGCCTTTGTGGGATAAGTCAATTGTATGGGATAGTTCTTTACCCCGCGATCGAACGGCACGTATGATCCATGTTGCGAGAGAAATGCCGTGTTCAACAGCCAATGCTCTTTCGTGCTAACGTAGTAAACGTCGAGCACGATCACCTCCGAATCACCGTGGTGGGGGAGGCAGAGCTGACTGAATGGAGGGATGGTACACCCGAATGAGTCACTTCCAAGGTCTTCGTAATACGACAACAGGTAAACCAGCCGGATCTTTCCGGCGCCATTCCAGCGCGCGGCCCAGTACGGCTCGCGTCCGATGGCGTCATAGAACCAGTAGTACAGCTCAGGTGAGAATGCTGCAATCAAATTCTTTTCACAGAAATCCGACAAGCCATCGGAATCGGCATCGGTCGCATCGCCGTCGCACGCTTCGGGGGTGACTCCACTGCCGAGAAAATAGCCGGGGTAGGCGGGATTCGGGTCCGTCTCAATGCATCCGAGTTGACAAAGCGGACTGACGCTCGCATCGGGATCCCCGGCTCAGTCGGCCCATCTGCCGAGCATGCACCCAATGCGGTCATTGTAGCCAACAGGACCGACTGTGCGACCCGACGCATTCCGGCCTCCGGCTCAAGTGAGCGATCGACGGAGCTAGGATCTACATTCCGGGGCGCCCTGTGTCAAGACGTTTGTTGATGATAGTCGGCTTTCGAAGGCGAGTTAGCGCTCTTGAATGGCGGCAGCTACGCGCGCGGATCGGTCGAACGACGAATTGCGGATGTCGCCAGCAATCCCCAAGCTATAATATCGTTACCGCTGGCTGCCTCCCGCGCGACCGTCCGGGCTCGTCCGCACGATAGTCACGTCCTGGCTGGGAATGGCGCCCCACAGGATCCGGCCGGTGCTGTCGATCGCCAGCCGGATTTCGGTCCCGGCCAGCGACACCCGCGCGCTGTCAGCGGAGGTGAATCGCACCGTTGCCGCCGCCGTCTGGCCCAGTGCCGAAGCCAGGAACACCGGCACGCTCGCCTCGGCACCGCCCAGCGCGCGGGCTCGCCGAACGATCTGCTCCACCATCGCAAAGCTGGGATTCATGTAGAACACGGCGCCGGATTGCGTCGCCACCGTGGTGTCGTGCGTCGTCCCGCCGCTCCGGGTTTCTACCTCGACGCTGTCGCCGCGAAACCGGCCGCGCGATTGCTGGGCCGGCGCAGCATTGGCCGGCGCATCCGCCGGGAAGACCCGCGCCTCGACCTCCGACGTACTGCCGTCATCGCGCAGCTTGGCGGTGTAGCGCACCTTCACCTGGTTGGGGACCAGCAGTTCGCCGGTAAGCTGATCACGGCTCACCTGATACTGCTCCGTTGCCACCAGCGCCTCACCGTGCTTCACCACGAATCCCGCGCGCTCGGCTCCAGCGTTGGGAACTGCGCTCGGCCTGGCAGCGGGGCCGGGGGTGGCGGGTGCGCAGGCGGCTGCCGCCAGGACCGCGGCAAGTATTGATGTATGTATCCGCATGGACGTAGAGCTCAGCTCGAACCGGTGGGACGAAGCAGTTGGCGAAGAGTGGGTGGCAGACCTGGCGTGGTGCCCCACGCCAGTTTTCGGTCCAGCCGCGGCCAGAAATTGAGCTGGCGCCCGGGCAATCCAAAATGTTCCTGGGCCGCTTCGCGCAGTACGGCTGGGCGGCGGCGTCCCGTTTCGCGCAGCACCTGGCGGCGCACCGTCTTGGCGAGTTTGAGCGGCCGCTCGCCCGAGGGATCGAGATGCCGCGCTGACGCCGCCTCGTCTCCCAGCAGCTCCATCATGAAATCGAACGAAAAGGCCAGATGCTGCTCGACGTCTTCGTCGGACAGCTCCCAGCGGCTCACCTCGCGGGCCACCTGCATGGAGCGCTGCCAGCTATGCGTCTCCGCGATGTGCACCATCCCGCGGAACAGCCGCCGGTTGGTTCGCACACTGAAGATGGTGGGCGAGATGATCCGGTCCAGATGGGCATCGGCGTGCCGATGGTCCATCAGGATCACTTCCTTGGCCGCGTGCGCCCAGCTGTCGCCCAGGTGGGTTTCGATCCGGCTTTCCCAGTACGAATGCCCCATGCTGGCGCTGCCGCTGGTGAGCGCGAGCTGGCGCGGCACGAAATAGTTGTGCGCGATGGTGTCGGCCGAGAGATGGCAGAGATAGCCCAGACCAAAGGCGCGCAGCGCATCGCTGGCGGCGAGGTCGTGAATCTCCTGGCCTACCGCCCAGTAGTGGCAGTGGCGTCCCACCGGGGCGTACTTCTTGGCCATCGAGGAATCGGCCGCGATGTTGCCATAGAGAAAGTCGAATGGAAACGCTCGCAACAGATCGGCCACGCCGGTAGGCAAGTGGCCCAGATTGGCCAGCACCGTTTCGGCCAGATAGATATGAGTTCCTGGCGTCCAGGCATGGGCGGCGTGGGGCCAGACCAGAAAGGCCAGCCCCACCGCCGCGAATGCGATCGCAATCCGCGCCGCTGTCACCGGGCCCCGGGAATGAGCAGCCGGCGAACTCGCCCAATCATGCCGTCGCGGCGGCGCAGCGAGCGCATCGCGGCGGCAACGTCCAGCGCGGTGTCTTCGACTTCTTCGTGCACTACGTCGTACAAGGCTTCCAGATCCTCCAACCGGGTCTGAATTCGTTCGGTGCCGCGCTCCACCTTGCGGCGGAGCCGGCGGCTGGTATGGGCCAGCGCATTGGCTTCCTGGCCGACGATCCCCACCACCTCTTCACTGCGCCTGAGCAGCCGGCGTCCTCGGCGGAGCGTTCGGCTCAGATCATCCCGCAGACCGGTCGTCACTTCGCTGACCCGATTGATCTGTCCCGCCAGGCGGATCCCGATCACGACCAGTACGATCCCCACGACCAGCACGGCGAGCGCAATGACCGCCAGCGAAATCGCCATGGTGGGACCGACCCACCCGGCGGGAGCGGCGGCCTGGATCAGTGCGAGTGGGGCCATCGGCGTCACCTCCGGTGCGGCGTGGGATGCCTGCGAGGAACAACGGATATAAAGATAATGTGCCCCAGCCGATGCGACGGCCGTCACTCCGCTTGACGCCCTCAGCCCCTCCGGCCAGCTTTGACCATGCCTTCACGCTTCCTGGTGCGCGGCGGTCAGCCGCTTCGCGGCACCATCCGCCCCGCCGGCAACAAGAACGCCGCCCTCCCGATTCTCGCTGCCACCATCCTGGCCGACGGTCCGGTCGAACTCGACAATCTTCCGCGAATTCGCGATGTCGAGACGATGGTCGAGCTCCTGGCCGACCTCGGCGCCGACGCGACGTGGACCGGTGACAACCAGCTCCGGATCTCCACCGCCAGCGTTCGGCCCAAGCCGCTCGATCCGGCGCTCTGCGCCCGGATTCGCGCGTCGATTCTGCTGGCCGGCCCGATGCTGGCACGCTTCGGCAAGGTGGTGCTGCCGCCGCCGGGAGGCGACGTCATTGGTCGCCGGCGAGTCGATACCCACTTTCTGGCACTGGAACAGCTCGGCGCGTCCGTAACGGTGGGCGATCGCTACGAGCTGGAGGCGCGCGGGCTCAAGGGCGCCGACATCTTCCTCGACGAGCCCAGTGTGACGGGCACCGAGAATGCGCTGATGGCAGCGGTGGCGGCGCCGGGTCGCACGGTGCTCCGCAACGCCGCCGCCGAGCCGCACGTCCAGGATCTGGCGAGAATGCTGGTGACCCTTGGCGCCAGGATCGACGGGATCGGTTCCAACATCTACGTCGTTGACGGCGGCAAGCCGCTCAGTGGCGGCCAGTACGAGATCGGTCCCGACCACATCGAGATCGGCAGCTTCATCGGCCTGGCGGCGGTGACCAACGGCGCCGTCACGATCGACCCGGTGCGCCCCGACGATCTCCGCAGCACACTGCTCGGATTCGATCGGCTCGGCATCCGTCCGCGGGTGGATGGCAACCGATTGATCGTCGCCGCCGATCAGGAACGGCGGATCCGTCCCGATCTCGGCGGCCACGTCCCCAAGCTGGAAGATGGGCCTTGGCCCGCCTTTCCGGCCGACATCATGTCCACCACCATCGTCACCGCCACGCAGTGCGCCGGGATGCTGCTGGTCTTCGAGAAGATGTTCGAGAGCCGGCTCTTCTTCGTGGACAAGCTGATCGGCATGGGAGCGCGCATCGTACTCTGCGATCCCCATCGCGCGGTCATCTCGGGGCCGGCTCCGCTCAAAGGCGGGACGGTGGAGTCCCCCGACATCCGGGCTGGTATGGCAATGGTCCTCGCCGCTCTGGCGGCCGAAGGCAAGAGTACCATCTACAACATCGGCCAGATCGAGCGCGGCTACCAGCGGATCGACGAGCGGCTTCGCGCCCTCGGCGCCGATATCGAGCGGGCGGACGACTGAACCTGCCCACCGTTCCTCGTCTGCCGCTGGTCGAGTGGGAGCAGCGGTTCGGGGTCACCGCCGGCATCACTCCGCGGGGTGATGAACCGGGGCGCGGGTTCGACCTGGGCCTCTGGAGCGACCAGCCGGTGGGGCAGGTGATGTCCCGCTGGCGCGCATTCCATTCGGCGTTTCCCCGGTTCGGCACGGTGGTTCTGGCCCACCAGGTTCACGGCACCCGCGTGCTCCGGCATCAGGATCCCTCGGCCGGATGGCTCCAGATCGAAGGGGCCGACGGCCACGTCACCGACACGCCCGGCGTCCTGCTCACCATCACCATCGCCGACTGCATTCCGGTGTACCTGGCCGCTCCCGCCGGCGACGGCTCGGCCCGGGCGGTCGCCCTCCTCCACGCCGGATGGCGGGGGACCACCGCAGGGATCCTGGAACAGGGCGTGGCGCTCCTCTGTTCAGT
>DASSTY010000310.1:0-2310 GCA_035707585.1 Gemmatimonadales bacterium | reverse complement strand
GATGCTCCCAGCATTCGCCGATGTTGGGGCAGCGCGCTTCCTCGCAAACCGTGTGAAGGCCCAGCTCGCGCATCATGGCCTTCACTGCGATGTAATTTCGTCCTCCCGGCGCCGGCACCTTAAGCCAAAGCGGCTTGCAGGCTGGTGCACTGGGGTGTGGAATCGGTCTCTCGGCGTCCGGCCTCGGCGCTGCGCGCGTCAACTGGACGAGCGGTACGGCCACGGGTATCTCCTCAAAGCGGCTCGCGTTTCCCGGAACTGTGAAAGGTAGTCGGAGCGGAGACGGGATGGAACTGGAACAGGGGCTCCAGAACGAAACGCGCCGCGGCTCTGCGCGGCGCGTCAATCAGGCGTGGCGCGCTGGTGGCGATCAGAAAAAGAGCATCAGTCCGCCGACACCGGTTACCGAGTCATTGGCATGGGTCGCCGGATTGTCGTCGTTGGCATGGGCCCATGTCACCTCCGCGACCACCTTGAGCGAATGGGTCGCCTGGAAATAGCCGCCGCCGCTGATCGAGCTGTTGGTCAGATGAAACTCGGGTTCATCACTGGCGTTGCTGATAGTGCTCCGGCCGTAGCTGCCCGCCAGTGTGAGCCGCCGTCCGCCGGGCGTGAAGGTGAGCTGCCCCAGATAGCCGTGCGATGGGCGTAGCGCGGTAGTGCCGGCGGCCGACCGGCCGCCGCGAAACATGGTGGTGGTTCCGATTCCCCGGCCGCCGTACCCGGAAACCACTACGCTGAAACGGCTGGTGCCGGCGCGGACGCCGCCGCTCAGCCCCCACGCGGTTGCCCCCGCATCGAGCAGCGTGTCACGGCCGGTTTGCACCAGCCCGCCAACCCACCCCATCGCAGGGCCGCGAGTGTAGGTCGCTTCGGTTTCGAGGCGGGGAAGATCGAACTGCTGAAAGCCGTTGTTGGTACTCGGATCGAACAGGCCCACCGAGAGCTGGAACGGGTGATTCAGCGGAGTGCGATAGGTGATCTGCGCATTGAACCCCGGATAGATGTAGCCGAGCCCGATGCGCCCCAGTGTCGTTCCAGATGGATTACCGAAATTTCCGCCGGTAGCACCGACGCCAAAGAGACTTTGATCGGTCAGAATGTTCTGGCGGAGAAAGAGTCCGATCTCGCGGCCGGCCAGCACCTGTCCCCAACTGC
This sequence comes from Gemmatimonadales bacterium, assembly GCA_035707585.1. GTDB lineage: Bacteria > Gemmatimonadota > Gemmatimonadetes > Gemmatimonadales > GWC2-71-9 > DASSTY01. The sequence goes on along the minus strand of DASSTY010000310.1, from coordinate 1,152 downwards.
CGCCCACCGTGAGATACACCTGGCGCATGTCGATCCGCGCGCCGGCGCCGGTGCCCGACGTGTCGTTGTCGTGGCCGCCGCCAGTCTGAATCACCGGAGCCAGCCCGAAGTGCACGCCAAGGTCGGTATTGCCCTCGCGGCCCCGAGCGTCGAGGACGGCAAACGCAGGGAGCAGTCCGCTCCGAATCGCCGACCCCTGCCGGCCGCTGCCGACGACTGCCAGGGGATCGGTAATCTGCCCGTTGGCCGATTCTTTTTCGTAGACCAGAAAGGTTCCCACGTTGCCGGCAAAGGTGAACGTCCACCCATTCGACATCTGCATGCTGATCTGGCCATAGGCAGGTGCAGCGAACAGGAGCAGCAGCGGCGCCAGCCAGAGTCGGGTGTTGCTGCGGGTGCGGAATGGCATCGAAGGGTCTCCTACCAGGTCCAGAAGCGTTCGGGGGCCAATGCACTCACTTCATCGAATCCCGGCTCACCGTCCAGCAGCTGCCGGATGATCACACCAGTTATTCCTGAAAGCAGAATTCCATTGCGGCCATGGCCGGTGGCATACCACAGCCCGTTGAGCCGCGGTTCGGCCCCGATGATCGGATTGCCATCGGGCGTGACGGGGCGGAGTCCGGCCCAGGTCCGGCTAAGCGCCAGATTGGACAGCGCGGGGCAGAGGGTGGTTGCAGCAGCCAGAATCCGCGTGATCCCGGTCTCGGTGACCTCGGGCTCGAACCCGACGTATTCCATGGTTGATCCGAGCACCGCCTCGCCGCGCCGGTAAACCATGTAACAGCGCCGTGAGTAGAGCACTACCGGCGGAACGGACTCGGGCCACGGCAGCGCTGCCATCTGTCCGCGAACCGGCGCGACCGACACCGGTCTGGGCACGCCGCCCACGGCCCCCGACCATGCGCCGGCAGCGAGCACCACCTGGTTGGCGCGGTAGGATCCGCTCTCTCCGCGAACGCCGGTCACGCGATCACCCTGCCGCTCCACCGAGATCGCGGTGTCCTGGACGGTGCGCACGCCGAGGCGCTTGCCGTCGGCCCGCAGTGCGGCGACCAGTGCCGCCGGATCGAGCGCGGCATCATCAGGAGCCCACAGCGCACCACATCCTGGTCCGGCAAAAGGCCATCGTGCCTTGACCTCATCCGGCTC
>DASSTY010000309.1:0-2002 GCA_035707585.1 Gemmatimonadales bacterium | reverse complement strand
GCAGTGCTGCGATTTCGGCGTGAGGGTATCCCTCAGCGTCGAACAATGTCACCGCCACGCGCTGCCGCTCCGGAAGCTCTGCCAGCGCCGCTGCCAGCGCCGCATGGAACAGTGCCCGCCCGGTAGCGCGATCCGGTGTGGCCTCGGTACCGGCCCGATCGGGCGGCAGCGGTTCGGTGCGCCGCACTCGCGAGCGGCGCCGCTGATCGCGCGCGGCATTGAGTACGATCCGCATGAGCCAGGGGCCGAAAGGGCGCCGAGCGTCATAGCGATCGATGGCCCGCCAGGCGGAAAGACAGCCATCCTGGACAGCGTCATCGGCATCTTCGGGATTGAGCAGTACCGTACGAGCAACCCGGCGCGCGGCCGGCGCATAACGATCGATCAGCTCCCCGAATGCATCCCCGTCGCCTGCCGCTGCTCGCGAGGCTAGCTGGGCGTCGGTCACATCCGGTATACGCATCGTTGGCGGGAATCGTTGAGCAGAAGTCGGGCCACGCCTAGCGGTCGGCCCGGCGGCGGAAGGCCTCGCGGCCGGCGCCGATGGCCAGCCAGGTGCAGATCGCCGCAAAGACATACGCCGTCATCCTGGGGAGGAGCAGGAAGAGACCGCTCAGGACGATCAGAATCACCATCACCGGCCCGAAGACCGATCGCCGTGCCTGGCCGGCCAGGGTGCGGAGTACCAGGGCAGCCCGCCGCCCCAGCTCGCGCCGGTCCCGCCGGTGCGCACCGGGCTGGTCGGGGTCCTGGCGGTCCAGCACAGTGGGAAACACCCGGCTGATTCGCGGGGAAACCCGGACCGGGCGACGAATCACTTCGCGACTGCTCGCGATGTCGCGCCGGAACTGCTGCTGCATCTCTTCGGCCAGGTCGAGATCCTCCACCAGAACGTCGAGTTCGTAATTCCCCACCAGGCTGGACGGGTTGAGGTTGCTGGAACCGACCCGAACCCAGCGGTGATCTGATACCATGGTTTTGGCGTGGAGCATGGGGCCGTCCCACTCGAAGATCCGGACACCGGCCCTGAGAAGCGTACGGTAGCCGATTCGGGTAAGATTCCGGACCAGCGGCAGATCGCTCGAACCCGGTACCAGCAGACGGACGTCGACGCCATCCAGCGCCGCCTCGCGCAGCGCCATGATCAGCCGCTGAGGCGCCACCAGGTACGCATCGGTAATCCAGAGCCGCTCGACCGCACCGGCGGCGAGCAATTCGATCAGCCGATAGGTGCGCTCTCTTCCGGGGACCCCCGACACCACTCGCACCGCGGCCGGTCCCACCGGCGGGACCGAGCCAACCTGGTCGGCGGCCGGCAGAACGCCTCCTGCCACCGCCCATACTTCGGCGAACGCCTGATCCAGCGCGGCGGCGGCCGGGCCGGCGATCCTGACCGCGGTATCGCGCCAGGGCTGCCGGCCCGACCTGGTGTCGGAGGTCCATTCGCAGCCGATGCAGAGGCCGCCCACCACGGCATCCCGTCCGTCGGCCACGACCAGCTTGCGATGATTGCGTGAGAAGTTGGTGACGATGTCGGCCAGGCGCGGTGGATGGAACCGGTGGACTTCAACTCCCGCGTTGCGAAGCTGGCGCCAGAAGCGACGACTGGTACCGAATGAGCCGAGCCAATCGTACAGCACCCGCACGTGAACGCCCGCGCGAGCCCGCGCGATCAGGTGGTCGGCGAACAGCTGGCCGGCTTCGTCGTCCCGAATGATGTAGTTCTCGAAATGGACCCATTGCTCCGACCGATCGATCACGTCGAGCATGGCCTGGTAGGCGTCGGGGCCGTCGATCAGAAGGCTGACGTTGTTGCCGGGGATGGGGCGGCTGCCGGCCGCTCGGTTGAGAGCTCGAGCGATCGATTCGAGCGCGCGCCCCGTCTCCGGCTCGGTCATCCCTCGCCCAATCCGAGCGCGGCCTCGTGCGGCTGGAGTGCCGCCAGCACGAACGCGATATGCTCATCCAGCGGCACACCCAGCTCGGCGGCGCCAACCTGCAC
>DASSTY010000308.1:0-2968 GCA_035707585.1 Gemmatimonadales bacterium | reverse complement strand
CCAAATGAGGTGGCCGGAACGGTTCGTCAACTGGTGCAGGGCCGAGAGGGAGTCGGGGCGGATGTAACCGAGATCGGCGGCCAAATGCAGCAGGTAGACGAGCTCCGCATGCGATGCCAGCGCGATGTCGACGAATCGCCGAAATTCCCTCGGGCCATGACGGGCTGAGCCCTCGACGATGTTGGCCGGCACCGACACCGCCGCCCGGCGCACCTGGGAGGTTAATCCGTAGCGTTCATCCGCCGGCCACGTGGCGGTAGCCCGATAAACCGCCAGAACCAGCTGGTGCGCCGCCTTCCACGCTTCCAAGTCGGTGTACTTGCCCATTGACCCATGCTATGGCCGATGGTTCCCCCGCAGCGCACCGAAATCATCCATCCCGTACCGCAGTCCCGCCCGTTCGATCAACCGCCCGTCCGACCATCCGGCCCCGCAGGGCCGGATCCGACCAGCGCAGGGCGAAGCCCGCGATCCGACCAGCCGGCGCAACAGCGCCGGCTCCGCCTACCCCCCAAACACCCGAATCAGATCATTCGAAAACACATACACCATCAGCAGCAGAATCATCACCAGCCCCACGCCAATCAGCCGCTCGCGGAGCTTGAGGGACAGCGGACGACGAATCACCGCTTCGGCAACCAGGAAGAGGAACTGGCCCCCGTCCAGGACCGGAATTGGCAGGAAATTGAGCACCGCCAGGTTGACGCTGATCAGGGCCATGAACTCGAGGAATGGAACCAGCCCGAGCTGGGCGGTCTGGCCGGCCTGCTGGGCAATCATGATCGGGCCGCCCAGGCTTCGACCGGAGACGCGCCCGCTCAGGATCCCTTTGATCGCCCGGAAAATCTGAGTGGAGGCCAGCAGAGTCATCTCGCTGCCGGCAGCCACTGCCTGCCTGAAGTTGTAGGGCCGCTGGAGAATCGGCGTGTCGACATACACGCCGAGCTGGCCGACCACGTGCATGGTGCTGTCGTACCAGAGCACCGAATCGACGCGCGGGGTTACTTCGAGCGTGCGCTCCACTCCATTGCGGCGAACGGTCACGGCAACCGGCTGGCCCTCGGTGGAATCGAGTATCTGCCGGAGCTCGAGCCACTGCGACAACTGGTGATCGTCCAGGCGCACCAGGGTATCGCCCGGCTGGATGCCGGCCCGCTCGGCGGCGCTTCCGGGCTGGACCTTGCCGACCACGGGGACGAAGAAGGGCTGGAGCGCGTCGGCGAGCTGCAGCCGCTTTCCCATGGCGTCGGCATGGACCGGAATCCACAGCTCCCGGCCGTCACCCAGCTGAATGTCGAGCCCGGTGCCGCTCGCCATCACCAGCTGCTGCCGGATGTCTTCCCACGATTCCACCGGCGTGCCGTTGATCGAGACGATCCGATCGCCGGGCTTGAGCTGCTTCAGTTCCTCCCCGCCGGCCGGCAGCGCCGACGCAATCACGGCCCCAACGCGAGTGATCGGCATCAGCGTTTCGCCCCTGACCCAGGCGAGCCCGATATACACCGCCAGCGCAAACAGCACGTTCATGGTGACACCGGCCACGATCACGATCATCCGCTTCCAGATCGGCTTCGCCTCGAAGTACCGATCGGGAGAAACCACCACGTCGCTGCTCTCTCCTTCCAGCGCGGAACTGGTGGCGTCTTCCTCCTCGGTGGCCATCTTGACGTACCCGCCCAGCGGCAGCCACGAAATGGCGTATTCGGTTTCACCCTTCTTGAAGCTGAGGCCCGGGATTGGCGAACCGAATCCGAGGGAGAAGCGATGCACGTAGATCCCGGCCCACTTGGCTGCGATGAAGTGACCCGCCTCGTGGATGAACACCAGCACGCCGAGCACTACGATCAGTGCGAGTACTGCGATCAGCATGGCTGCTCCAGCAGTGAGCGGGCAGCTTCGCGAGCCCGGCGGTCGGCATCGAGCACCGCGTCCAGTGAAGTGGCCGGCGCGTTGTCGTGCTGATCGAGCACGGCGGCGATCACGTCGCTGATCCGGCCAAAGGGAATTTCACCATCGAGAAAGGCGGCCACCGCTTCCTCGTTGGCGGCGTTGAAGGCGGCCGGTGCGGTCCCGCCGGCGCGGCCGGCCGCCACTCCACAGGCAAAGGCACCGAACACGTCGGCCCGCACCGGTTCGAAGGTGAGCGGGCTGGCGGCAACCGGATCGAATCGCCGGATCCCCTGGTCGGGGAGGCGAGTGGGATGCGTCAGGGCGTACAGAATCGGCAGCTCCATCGAGGGAAAACCCATCTGGGCCAGCACGCTGCCATCGGCAAACTCTACCAGCGCGTGCACAATGCTCTGGGGATGGACCACCACATCCAGCGCCCCATAGTCCAGACCAAACAGATGATGGGCCTCGATCAGTTCCAGCGCCTTGTTGGCCAGGGTCGCACTGTCTACGGTGATCTTGCGGCCCATCCGCCAGGTGGGATGGTTGAGCGCTTCGTCGACGGTGGCCTCGCGCAGGCGCTCCCTGCTCCATTCGCGGAACGGACCACCCGACGCCGTGAGCACCAGGCGCGACAGCGTGCTGGTCTGCTGGCAGATGCACTGCAGCACCGCGCTGTGTTCCGAATCCACCGGCACCACTTCCCCGCCGCCATCCCGAGCCGCCCGCGCCACCAGCTCGCCGGCCATCACCAGCGACTCCTTGTTGGCCAGGGCAACCCGTTTGCCGGCCTCGAGCGCTGCCAGCGTGGCGGCGAGCCCCGCCGAGCCGACGACGGCGTTGACGACGATATCCACGTCCGGCCGGGTGGCCGCTTCGATGAGCACGTCGGGTCCGCTGGGCAGTTCATCGCAGGCACCGGGGTACGCCAGCCCGGCGTAGGCCGGATGCCACTCGGCGATCTGCTCCGCCAGGCGCGCGTGGTTGCGCCCGCCCGCCAGCGCCACCAGATGGAATTCGTCGGCATGACGGCCCAGCACCCGGAGCGTGCTGCGGCCAATCGAGCCGGTAGAACCAA
>DASSTY010000307.1:0-10123 GCA_035707585.1 Gemmatimonadales bacterium | reverse complement strand
GTGGCGGCCTGCAGACCGGTGTCGCGGTCGAGACTGGTGCGAAGCTGCTGGAGCGCGCGCCGGCCAAGCGCGACGCAACTGGAGTCGGTGCCGATCAGGTTCATGGCCCTGGAGGGAAAAAGGATGACAGAAGCTACGCCGTGGAGCCGACGCGGCGCAAGAGTTCGGCCTCGTCGATCACCTCGACGCCGAGCTCGCGGGCACGATCCAGCTTGCTGCCGGGGTCGGCGCCCGCAACTACCGCAGTGGTCTTCTTGCTGACGCTGCTGGAGACCCGGCCGCCGGCCGATTCGATCAACTCAGTGGCCCGCCCGCGCGAGAGTGTGGGCAGCGTGCCGGTGAGGACGTAAGTTCCCCCGGTCAGCGCACCGTCCGCTGCGGCGGCGCGTGGCTCGGTGAAACTGAGCCCCGCCTGGGCCAGACGCGCCAGCAGGTCGCGGTTGCGATCGTCGTGCAGGAACGCTGTCACCGCTTCGGCAATGGCGGGACCGATGCCGGACACGCCGAGAATGTCTTCCGTGGTGGCCTTCCTGAGCGCGTCCAGTGTGCCGAACCGCCTTGCCAGCAGTTGCGCCACCGATTTGCCGACGTGGCGTATTCCCAGTCCAAAGAGCACCAGCGAAAGGGGCCGATCCTTCGTCGCAGCGATGGAGGCGACCAGCTGCTCGGCCGACTGGCGGGCAAACCGGTCGAGCTGCACCAGCTGTTCGACGGTGAGCTGGTAGAGATCGGCCACATCTGAAATCAGTTTGGCCGCCAGGAGCTGCCGCACCCGCTCGTAGCCCAGCCCGCGAATATCCATCGCCTCGCGCGAAGCGAAATGGACGATGCCTTCCAGCACCCGGCTGGGGCACGAGACGTTGGGGCAGTAGCGCATCACTTCATCAGCGGGCCGCTCCACTTCGGTTCCGCAGGCGGGGCAGCAGTCCGGCATCTGGAACGCGGGACCCCGAATCCGCCCCGGCTCCACCACCGGGCCGATCACCTGAGGAATCACTTCGCCCGCCCGCATCACCTCGACCAGATCGCCGGCGCGAATGTCTTTCTGCGCGATCACCTCTTCGTTGTGGAGCGTCGCGGCCGATACGATGACGCCACTCACTTCCACTGGTTCCAGCACGGCGTACGGATTGAGCGCGCCGGTGCGGCCCACGTTGATCTCGATCGACTTGAGCCGAGTCACCGCCACCTCCGGCGCAAACTTGCGGGCGATGGCCCAGCGCGGTTCGCGGCCGCCCACCACGCCCAGCTCGTCGTGCAGCGCCAGCAGATCGACCTTGACGACCACGCCATCCGCCTGGAAGGGGAGCGTCGGCAGCAGCTTTTCATAGGCGGGAATCCGATCCTGAACCCGCGCCAGGTTGGGCAGCCGCGCCGCATGCCGCTCCACCGAAAAGCCCCACGCCTTGAGCAGCTCCAGCACTTCCCACTGGGTGCGGGCCGGCAGTCTGCCTCGAATCGGCTCCACATGAAAAGCAAACATCCGGAGCCGGCGGCGGCGGGTGATTTCGGAATCGAGCTGCCGCAGGCTCCCCGCCGCCGCGTTGCGCGGATTGGCAAAGAGCGTTTCTCCGTTCCGCTGGCGCTCTTCGTTGATTCGCAGAAACTGCGCCTTGGGCAGATAGACTTCGCCGCGGATCTCCATCAGCTCGGGCCAGCCGTCGCCCCGGAGCGCCAGCGGCACGTCGGGGATGGTGCGGAGATTGGGCGTGATCTCTTCGCCGATCACTCCGTTGCCGCGGGTGGCACCTTCCACCAGCTTGCCCCGGTGATACGTCAGATTCACCGCCGCGCCGTCGATCTTCACCTCGGTGGTGTAGCCGGCGGTGCGAACCTCCGCCACCATCCGGGCGTTGCGGTCTTCCCACGCGGCGAGTTCTTCGGGGCTGAACGCGTTGGCCAGCGAGAGCATTGGCCGGTGGTGGGTATGCTTGGCCAGCACCGACGAAGGCGGTGCGCCCACTCGCTGCGTGGGGCTGTCGGCGGTACGGAGCTCGGGGTGATCGGCTTCGATCTGCTGGAGTTCGCGGAACAACTGGTCGTAGGCCGCGTCCGACATGATCGGCGCGTCCTCGACATAGTAGGCATGGCTGGCGGCGGTGAGTTGGGCGCGAAGCATCTCGGCCCGGGCACCCGGGTCGGCTGCGGTCACGGCGTGCCGGCCTCCTGATCCAGCACGGTGAGCGTCACATCAACCAGCCGCTCCAGTTCCGCGTCGCTGGCGCGAGGCGAGAGTCCCTCCGCTGCTACCGGGTCGCGCTCGGCAAAGGTGTCGAGCAGCCGGCGGAGATACCGCACCAGCACCACCCGCTGCCGCTCCTGGGTCCGGGCGGTGCCGCTGCCGCCGTACTGCCGGCTCTGCAGCCGCTCAAATCGATGCGCATTCCGAAGCGCCTGCGCCGTGAGACTCGCCACCACCTGGCAGAACTGCACGTCGGCGTCGGAAAATCCCGGCCCGTCGCGATAGCTGCGCAGGAAGATCGCGCCGATCGGCACCGCCCGCCACGAAATCGGCACCACGGTGATCGACTTGACGCGCCGGCTCTCCCGCGGGCCGAGTGCCTGGCTCAGGCGGGGATCGGTCGCCACATCGGCGATGAACACCGGCTGCCCGGTCTGGAGCGCCTGCTTCAGCTCGGGATACCGATCGAGATCCACCACGTAGTTGCGAATCCCGGGATCCTCGTAGCTCGCCACCAGCCGCACCGTGCGCCCGTTCCGCTCGGCCAGGAAAATCGAGCAGCGGTCGAGCCCAAACGCTTCGCCCAGCCGCCGCGCCACCGCCTGAACGATGTCCACGAAGTGAAGCGACCCGCCGATCTCCTGGAGAATTTCCACGATCGCCAGCAGGTGCTTGCGCTCCTGCTCCAGCAGTTCGATCCGGGCCTGCAGCCGTTTCACCTCGTCGGACGCCGCAGCAAGCGAGGTCATCGATCAGTTCCCCTTGTCTTTCTTGCCTTCGATCTTCCGGAGCAGCGCCGCGCCCTGTTCCTTGTATACCGGGTCCATCACGTCGGCCACCGGCAGGCCCGCCACCTGCTCCAGCTGGGCCCGCGCGTCGCTGTACCGGTCGCGATCGATGTAAACTTCGGCAAGATCGAGGTGGTGATAGATTCGAGCGGGGTTGAGTTCGACCGCCTTTTCCATGTTACTGATGGCGCGGTCCCACGAGGCCTCGTTGAAGATCCCGGCGCCCAGGAAACTCTTGGCAAAGAAGCGCGAGAGTCCCGAGAGCCGCATGATCTCGGCGTTCCAGCGGCCCAGAATGTGATAGGCGCCGTCATGCTGCGGGTTGAGCTCGATGGCGCGGAGCGCCTCGTTTCGAATCTCGGTCGCGCGCTTGATCCGCTCCTTGGTGCTCTTGGTGAGCGAGGCCCGGCCCACCGCGTCGGCCAGGGCAAAGTGGCCGTCGGCACCCATTGAATCGGCCGCCACCGCCCGCCGCGCCCAGCGCTCCGCCTCGGCGTAGAGCGAATCGCGGTGGGGGCTCTTGATCGAATCGGGAATCTGCTTTCCCATATCGATCAGCGCGATGGCGCCGCGCCAGTTGGCTTCATAATTGTTGGAGTCGAGCGCTATGGCCGCCTGATAATGCTGCAGCGCGGTGGCCGGATCGCGCGCCTCCGCAGCCGAGCGGGCCATGGCGATGTGATCCGCCGCGGTCTGAGCTGCCGCGGGGCCGGCGGCCAGCGCCGCGGCCAGAATGAGTCCGGCGAGTCGCATCCTCAGCTCCAGGTCGGAGAGGGTGGGGTACTGAATGGTCATCCCGAGACTGATCGAACGCAAGCGCGACGGCGGAAGCCTGACCCGGGCCGAGTGGGCCGGGCTGCTCCGCGCCTACGTGGCGGGCCAGGTGCCGGATTATCAGATGTCGGCGCTGCTCATGGCCATCGTCTGGCGCGGCCTCGCGCCCGATGAGCTGGCCGCGCTCACCGAAGAGATGATCGCCTCGGGCGACCGGCTCAGCTGGGAGGGGCTCGACCGGCCGGTAGTAGACAAGCACAGCACCGGCGGAGTGGGAGACAAGACCTCGCTCCTCCTGGCGCCGCTCCTCGCCGCCTGCGGTGCGGCGGTGCCGATGATGTCGGGCCGCGGGCTGGGCCACACCGGGGGCACCCTCGACAAGCTGGAATCGATTCCCGGTTTTCGCACCGATCTCTCGCTGGCCCAGGCGGCGAAACAGGTGCGCACCCTCGGCTGCGTCATGCTGGGCCAGACACCGGAGATCGCTCCCGCCGACAAACGACTCTACGCCCTGCGCGACGTCACCGCCACCGTCGAATCGATTCCGCTCATCTCCGCCAGCATCATGTCCAAGAAGCTCGCCGAAGGACTGGGCGGACTGGTGCTCGATGTCAAACTGGGGAGCGGCGCCTTTCTCCCGGAGCCGGCGCGGGCGATCAAGCTGGCGCAAACGATGATCGGCCTCGGCGAAGCCCACAACTGCCGCACCGTGGCGCTGCTTACCGCGATGGACCGCCCGCTGGGTTACGCCTGCGGCAACGCGCTCGAAGTCGAAGAAGCGATCCTCGGCCTCACCGGCGCCGGCCCTGCCGACCTGCGCGAGTGCACCCTCGCGCTCGGTGCCGAGATGCTGCTGGTGGCCGGGTTGGCGGCCAATCCGGAAGATGCGCGAGCTCAGCTCGAGCGCGCCATCAGCTCGGGGGCTGCGCTGGAGATGTTCCGCAAGCTGGTCGAAGCGCAGGGCGGCAACCCCGCCGTGGTAGACGACCCGGCGGCACTCCCGCAGGCGCCCGAACAGGAAGTGTATCTGGCGCCCCGGAGCGGAGTCGTGACCGCCGTGGAACCGCGCCGGATCGGGCAGGCGATCATCACGCTGGGCGGCGGCCGCAGCAAAATCGACGACACGGTGGACCCGGCCGTCGGCTTCGTCATCACCGCCAGGCCGGGCGATCGGGTCGAAGCCAGTCAACCACTCGCAACCATCTACGCTCGCGACGTGGCGGGACTCACCGCCGGGCGCGCCGCCCTGACCGAAGCGATCATGATCGGCGACTCATCCGCCCCGCTCCCGCTGGTGAGCTGCCGGGTCACCGCGGCCGGCGTTGAAGCGTTGTCTCCGGAGGCGCCATGCTAGCCTGGCTCTTTGCCGCTTTGGCGGTGATGGCACTGATCGGATGGTGGATTCGCCGGCGCGAACGGCCCCGGCACTGGTCGGGGTGGGAAGCCACCCGCGAGCCGATCGACTACGACGAGCTGGAGCGGGCCGAACGCGAAGTCCGGGATGACCCCGATGCGATCACCCCGGACGACGAAATCTTTACTGATGACTGGGGGCCGGGAACGGGACACCCCCGGCCGCCCGAACGGCTCTGACTACCAGATCGTTACCCGATCTTCCGGCGCGCGGTACATCCCGTCGCCCGGCTTGATGTCGAACGCCTGGTAGAACGCGTCGAGATTGGTCTCCGGCACGAAGGCGCGGTACTGTCCCGGCGAATGTGGGTCGGTCAGGAGCTGCCGCCGCAGCGCCGCTTCCCGCGTCTTGGTACGCCACACCTGCGCCCATCCCATGAAGAAGCGCTGGTCGCCGGTGTAGCCGTCGATCACCGGCGCGGGCTTCCCGCCCAGCGACATGTGGTACGCTCTGAGCGCCACTGCCATCCCGCTCAGATCGCCGATGTTCTCGCCTAGCGTGGCCTTTCCGTTGATGTGCAGACTGTCCACCGGCATGTACGCCGAATACTCCGCCGCCAGCTTCTCGGCGCGCGCTTCGAACGCCTTGGCGTCGGCCGGCGTCCACCAGTCGCGGAGGTTGCCTTCGCCGTCCGACTTGCGCCCCTGGTCATCGAAGCCGTGGCTGATCTCGTGTCCGATCACCGCGCCGATTCCGCCGTAGTTCACCGCGTCATCGGCATCGACGTTGAAGAAGGGCGGCTGGAGAATCGCGGCCGGGAAGACGATCTCGTTGTTGCTCGGGTTGTAATAGGCGTTCACCGTCTGCGGCGTCATCCCCCAGCGGCTCCGGTCCACCGGCTTACCCAACCGGCTCACCATGTAGTCGTAGCTGAAGGCATTGGACCGCATGGCGTTTCCGAGCAGATCGTTGCGCACGATCTTGAGCCCGGAGTAGTCGCGCCACTTGTCGGGATAGCCGATCTTGACGGTAAAGTGCGCCAGCTTGTCCTGGGCCTGCGCGCGGGTGGCCGGCGTCATCCAGCTCAGCTCATTGATGCCGGCCTTGAACGCGGCCAGCAGGTTGCGAACCAGAGCATCCATCCGGGCCTTCGCTTCCGGACTGAAGTGTCGCTCCACGTAAATCTTGCCGACCGCTTCGCCGAGTGCGCCCTGGACTTCATTGGCGGCGCGCTTCCACCGCACCGGCATCTCCTGCTGGCCCGCCAGGGTGCGGCCGGAGAAATCGAACCGCGCCTGCTGGTAGGCCGACGGGAGTTCGTCCGCGTAGCTGTTGAGCAGGCCGAAGGTGAAGTAGTCGCGCCAGGTCTCTGCCGGAGTGGCGGCGAATACGCTGTCGAGCCCCTGCAGATAATCGGGCTGGCGCACCACCACTTCCTGCGCCTGGCCAACGCCGGCGTCCTTCAGGAAAGCGCGCCAGTCGAACGAAGGCGCCAGCTTCGCGAGCTGCTGCACCGTCATCCGGTTGTAGGTGGAGTCGCGATCGCGGTTGCGCACCCGGTCCCACTGAATCGTGGCCAGATGGGTTTCCAGCGCCATGATCCGGGAGGCGGCTCCCGCCGGGTCGGGCTGGTTGGCCAGCGTGAGCAGCTTGGTGATGTAGTCAGTGTAGGCCTGCCGCGTGGCGGCAAACTTGGCGCCTTCGAGCAGATAGTAGTCCCGATTGGGCATGCCCAGTCCGCTCTGAGTCAGCCCCACGATGTAGACGTCGGAGTTCTTCGCGTCCTGGCCGACCGACATGCTGAACGGCCCGCGCACCCGCAACCGCGCCAGGTGGGCCATCAGCGCCGGCAGTTCGGCCGATGATTTCAGCGCGGCGATCCGGGCGAGCTCCGGCTTGAGAGCGCCGAGTCCCACCTGCTCGATCGTGGTCGTGTCCATGTAGCTGGCGTAGAGATCGCCGATCTTCTGCGACTCCGAACCCGGTTTGCCGGGCTTGGCCGCGGCGGCTTCGAGGATTTCGCGGACCGCGTCCTGGCTCTTTTCGCGGAGTTCCTGGAAGCTCCCCCAGCCGGACTGATCGGCGGGGATTTCGGTGCGGTCGTACCAGCCTCCATTGATGAAGCGGAAGAAGTCGTCCTGCGGCCGCACCGAGCGGTCGAAGTTGGCGGTGTCGACGCCGAGCTGGCGATGGGCGGCGGCGGCCTGCTGCTGGGCAACTGCCGGCGAGGCAGCGAAGCTGAGCGCGACCGCTGCGGAAAGCAGCGCCGCGCCGCGGCCGGAGAGAAGCGGGGTCCGGGTCATCCGGATGTCTCCTGAAGAGGGGCTGCGGTTTACGAGGGGGACGGCGTAGGGCGAAGAGGGAATGTAGTCGGTCATGGGTCGTGGGTCATGGGTCATGGGTCGTGGGTCATGGGCATGGGCTCACGACTCACGACCCACGACCCACGACTCACGACCCACGTACGCCGTCACCCCGCGAAAGCCGTCACCCCCGCTTTCGCGGGAATGACGTTCTAGCGACTAGCGACCACTTCCTGCCGCCGCGCCAGCAGGTTCAGCGCGCCGCCGATGGTGCCGATGGCGACGGCGACCAGGACCACCTGGGGAGCCCAGAGCGACTGCAGTCCCAGCAGGGCGTCGAGCGAGAAGCGTCCCGGGCCGGTAAGGGCCAGGGCCAGTGCGCCGGTGCCGTAGAGGAGCGGCACTTCGATGCCGTTGCTGCTGGCAAAGAGCCCCTGCGGGAGGTGAGTGCTGACCGCCGCAACGATCATGACCGAGAGCATCAGCGCCGGTCCGATCGGGCCCAGCAGCCCCAGCGCCATCAGCACGCCGCTGGTGATTTCGGTAACCGCGGCGACGGTGGCGAACCTCCGGCCGGGGCGGAAGCCGAGTGATTCGAAGAAGCCGCCGGTGCCGGCGAGTCCGTGGCCTCCGAACCAGCCGAACAGTTTCTGGCTGCCGTGGGCGGCCATCATGAGTCCGAGGACCAGCCGGGCAACCAGCAATCCGACGCCGAGCGTGGCGGTGGTGACGATGGTAGACATGGAATCGATTCTCCTTACTGGTTGAATGCCACAACGATCATTAAATGTTACAACATCTATAGGTTCCCAGGATCAGCTCCGGGAGCGGATCGTGGCCAGGCCATCGATCAGTTCGCGGAGCGCGTTCCGTTTCACGTGGCCGAGCAGGCGATTCTGGACCGCTTCGAGGTCGGGGGTGACCCGAGCCACCAGGTCGAGGCCCTTGCGGGTGATCCTGGCGGTGACGTGGCGGCGGTCGTCGGGATCGCGCTGCCGGCCGATCAGGCCCTGGGACTCCATCCGTTCCAGGAGGCGGGGGACATCGGGCACCCGGGCCACCAGCCGCTCGCCGATTTCGCGCCCGCAGAGCCCGTCCGCGCCGGCGCCCCGGAGGATCCGGAGGACGTTGTGCTGGGTGGGGGTGAGCCCGTGGGGCTTGAGGGCATCGGCGATCTGGTGATCCAGCATCGCCGCGGTGCGGAGGATACTGAGCATTGCCTCCGCCTCGGCACTGGGGAAGGGGCGGCTCTGCTTGAGTTCGGCCTGGAGGGAGGTGGTCGTCATGGATCGAAAAATAGGTGTTGTAACATGTATTGTCAAGAGGTGTCGTTCCGGACATGATACGATGTGATACTTTCCGGCGCCCCGCCCCTGGCGCCGTTTCGCAAGCTCTTGCCGTGTAACCACATCGTTCTGACGCTCCCCGTGGCATCCGCTCTGCTTTCTGGCTGGCGTTCCCGTCTGTCGTTGATGCCAGCCACAGGAGTTCTGGATGCCACAGCGCACCCCGGCGCCGCGCGCCGTTGTGATCGCCCTCGCGACCTGGATCCTCTTCGGTGTTGCCGTATTGACCATCCCCGCACGACCGCTCCTGGCTCAGGGGCAGCAGCATGGCAACGTCCACTCCGACACCACCCACAGCGACACCACTCAGACTGACACCACCGCCACCAGCAGCACCGGCGGCGGAACGATGCAGCCGATGTGCGCCCAGGGTTGCGGTGGGGGCGGGGGCGGTGGTGCGCACGCCGCGCTCCTGATCAGCCCTGACGGCTCCACAACGCCGTCCCGAACCGGCCGCACGGGCGGGTATACTGCCTCTTTCGATGCCTGGAATGCCGGAACGGCCTCGGCGACGTACTTCTTCTCCTGTTCCGACCACGGCAGCGTGAGTTGCACCAGTCTCAACAGGACTTCAGCAAATCTGGCCGCTAACGCACACGTAACCGTAACCGCCACCTACTCAGTCGGCAGTGCGGGTACCGGCGTGCTGGCGGTCGTCGGCGGAAGTGAGACCTCCGGTGCCCAGGGTGACAGCGGTTACGTGCAGGTACCGGTTACCACGCCCGTGTGGGAAGTCACCATTATCCCCAGCCAGACCACCACCGGTACCCGGATGGGCGGTCACGGTGGCTATAGCGACGTGTTCAAGGTGAAGAACACCGGGCAGAACGGCGGCACGGTCACCTTCGGTTGCAGCAGCGTGACGCCCGTCATCTGTCACGGCGTGTCGCTCAGTTCCACCACCCTGGCCGCCGGCGACAGCATCGATATTACGGTAAGCGACAGCATCGGCGCGGTGTCCACCACCGCGACCGGCGCCGTGAAGCTCACCGCGACGATCAGCACCTTCAGCGCTACCGGAACCACCACGGTGCCGGCGGCTCACTATGAGGTGGCGATTTCGCCGATCGACGATACGGTGGAGACCGGCGCCGGCGTGAGCGATACGGCCTCGTTCCTGGTCAGGAACCTTGGCGCCGTCTCGGTCTGGACCACGTTTCCGACCTGCTCTGCAACCGGTGTAGTCGCCTGCGGCACGCTACCCGGCGGCCGGACGATCCTGGCGGGGGATTCGGCGGTGGTGGACTTGCCCTTCCAGGCCACCGGTGAAGGCACCGGCTCTCTCAGTTTGTCGGCGCGAGAGAACGAGAGCTACGACACTGCTACCGCCGCGGTTCACGCAGTGACGTACGCGGTGGCCGTAACGCCTGGCTTCG
>DASSTY010000306.1:0-5211 GCA_035707585.1 Gemmatimonadales bacterium | reverse complement strand
TGGTCGGAGCCGCGCCTGCGGGCGCGGCTGGACGGAATGGCGCCCGTCGGTCCGACCATCCGGCCCCGCAGGGCCGGATCCGACCATGCAGCCGCCGCGGGCGCTGCATCCGACCGGCGACGCGGCCCGCGGAGCGGCCGCGGAGCTCCGACGGCCGGCTCTGCCGGCCCGCGAGCTCCCATGACCTCACGCATCCTGCTGGTCGACGACGAGGCCAACATCCGGCGCATGCTGGGTGCGCTGCTGCGCGCCGAGGGATACACCGTGCTCGAGGCCGCGGGGAGCGAGGCGGCGGTGGCGGCCGCAGTTGAAGCCGATCCCGATACGATCTTCCTCGACCTCGTCATGCCGCCGGGCGCCGGCGGGCTCGAAACGCTGGAGCGGCTTCGCATAGCCGGTGTCGATGCGCCGGTCATCATGATGAGCGGCAAGGCGGAGCTGACCGATGCGGTGCGCGCCATCAAGCTCGGCGCCTTCCAGTTTCTGGAGAAGCCGCTCGGGCCGGAGTCGGTGCTGGCAACGCTCACATCGGCGCTCGAGCTCCGGCGCACCCGCGCTGCCAACCAGGCGCTGCAGGCGGCGCTGGTTCAGCACGACGAGCTGGTGGGCGAGAGCGCGGCGATTCAGGCAGTCCACCGGCTGATCGCTCAGGTCGGGCCGGCCGATGCCCGGGTGCTGATTACCGGTGAAAGCGGCACCGGCAAGGAGCTGGTAGCCGCCGCGATTCATCGCGCCAGTCCGCGGGCGCGGGGGCCGTTCATCCCGGTGAACTGTGCCGCGATCCCGCGCGACCTGGTTGAATCGGAGATGTTCGGCCATGAGCGCGGCGCATTCACCGGCGCCACTGAACGCCGGATGGGCCGCTTCGAACTTGCCGAGGGAGGCACGCTTTTCCTCGACGAAGTGGGTGATCTGGGTGCCGAAGCCCAGGCCAAGCTGCTGCGCGTCCTCGAGACGGGCGAGGTGCAGCGGCTCGGCGCCGAGCATGTGCGACGGGTCGATGTGAGGGTGCTCGCGGCCACCAATCATCGGCTCGATGAGGCGGTAGCGCGCGGGACCTTCCGGCAGGATCTCTACTTCCGCCTGAATGTGGTGCCGCTGGAGCTGCCGCCGCTGCGCGAGCGCGCCTCCGACATTCCGCTCCTGGCGGCGCACTTTGCCCAGCGGCTCCGTCCTCGCCAGCCGCCGCTCTTCAACGACGATGCACTGCAGGCGCTGGCCGCATACAGCTGGCCCGGCAACGTCCGCGAGCTGGCCAATGTGGTGGAGCGGCTGGTAATCCTCGCGGGCCCGGTGATCGACGCCGCCGCGGTGACGCGCGCCTTGCCGGCACCCGTCCCTGTGCCGGCATCTGCTGAACCCGAGCCGGCGCCGCTCCGGCCGCTGGCCCAGGCGCTGGATGATTTCGAACGCGAGTACATCGCGCGCGCCCTGCGTGAAGCCGATGGCAAGATCGCCGAGGCCGCGCGCCTTCTGCAGACCGATCGACCCAACCTGTACCGTCGGCTGCGGCGGCTGGGGCTCCTTCCCCGCCCCGAAGCCGACGGAGTCCGCTCCCCGGAGTCCTGATGCCCCGCTCCCTGCTTCTCGGCGCGCTTCTGGCCAGCGCGCTCCTGGTGCCTGCCACCCTGTCGGCCCAGGACAGCGTCATCGTGATCGATCCGTCGGCGCCGTTTGCCGATTCGGCGCTGACCGGCGGCCCGCCGATCGAGGTGGTTCGCCGGGCGGTCGCTGCCTACAACGATTCCGCGACCACTCGAATCGCCGGCGATCTTGCCGTGCCCACGGGCGCGGCGATGCCGGGGCCGCTGGCGGTGTACGGCGGTACCCTCCGGGTCTCGGGCGCGGTGGATGGCGCCGTGGTGGTGATCAACGGCACGCTGGCGCTCGACAGCAACGCAACTGTGGGTGGCGACGTGCTGGTGGTGGGAGGCCGGCTGCACCGAAGCGCCGGTGCGGTCATCAATGGCGAGATCCAGGTCTATTGGGACGCCGCGCCGGTGGAGCGGCAGCCGGACGGACAGCTCACGCTCCGGCCGCGAACGCGCCTGCTGAGTCAGTTGGGAGGTGCCCGGGCGCGATTCGGAGTGGGGCCGCTGCAGGCCACTCTCATGGCCAGCACCGGGGGAACGTACAACCGAATCGAAGGGCTTCCGATCGTCCTGGGGCCGTCGCTCACGTGGCGCCCCGATTCCACGCAGGCACTGCGGCTCGATCTGCGTGGCATCGTGCGAACCGTGGGCACCGGCTCGCAGCTTCGCAGCGACGTGGGCTACTCCGCCCGCCTGGAATGGCGCCGGCGGAATCCGCGGGTCGGGCTCGTAGTCGGCGTCCACAGCCGGATCGTCCCGATGCGAAGCCGCACCCTGTCGGCGATGGAATCGGGGTGGTCGGCGTTTCTGCTGCAGCGAGACTATCACGACTACTTCGAATCCCGGGGGATCAGCGGCGAGGTATTCGGGTATCCGATCCGACAGCTCCGTCTTGGCATCGTCGTCGGCCGGGATCAGGAAAGCACGGTGCTCGCGAGCGACCCCTGGTCGCTGTTCCGGAATCGCGACCGCTGGCGGCCCAACCCGCCGATCGACGATGGCCACTACGTCCATCTGGCGGCGCGGCTCCGTTACGACACCCGCAACTCCAACGACAATCCCAGCAGCGGGTGGTTCGGCGACATCACGGTCGAACACTCCAACAGTGATGACGTGTCGCCGCTTCAGCTCCCCAGCGGCGTTCGCGGGAGCATCCCTCCCGGCAACGGGTACGCGTTCAATCGGCTGTCATTCGATCTTCGTCGCTATACCCGGGTGGGACCGTCACTGCGGGTGGCGGCGCGGGTGACCGGCGGCGGCTGGCTCGGCGGCGACCCCCTGCCGGTGCAGGAGCGGCTGGCGCTGGGCGGACCCGATCTCCTCCCCGGCTACGGTTTCCGAGCGGTCAATTGCGCTCCGAACGGAGTGGTGGACCCGGCGCAAACCGCTCTGTGCGACCGCATGCTGGCGGCGCAACTGGAACTCCGCACGCGAGTGGGAATCGATCCCGGCCGGATTCTGCCGAAGCCGGTGAGCGACGCGATCGAACGGGTCGTGGGGCTGCGCGAAGCCGATCTCGTGTTCCTGGGCGACGCCGGAATGGGATGGCTCTCGGGCGACGGACCCGGTCGAGTTCCCAACAACCGGATCCCGGTGCTGAATGAGTGGCGCTATGACGTCGGCGGCGGGCTGGATACCGGCACGCTGGGCATCTACCTGGCCAAGGCGCTGACCGGCCGAGAACCGCTCCGTCTCTTCGTCCGGCTCCAGCACCGATTCTAGGGTGACTCAGGTGCTTCGCCGCCTCGCGACGGCGATCCTGGTGGCGGTGGCGCCAGGGCTGTGGGGTGGAGTGCGCGCGCTCACAGCGCAGGACGCGCCGCCGCTTCGACTCGAAGTGACGCTCACGCCCGACAGCGCAGCGCAGGGCGCCGGCCTGCCGCAGGTTCGGCTACGCAATCTGCTGGACGATGCGCGCTGGACCGAGGCGCTCGAATCGGGGCTGCCGATCCGGCTGCATTACCGGGTCGAGCTGTGGCGCTCGCGCTCGGGATGGCTCGACGCGTTTGACCGGCAGACCGAGTGGGACGTCCTGGTGAGACGGGAGCCGCTGCTGGACCAGTACACGATGGTGACCGCTCTGGGGAGCGCCCGGCGCGTGCGCAGATACGGCACCCTCGACGCGCTGGCCGCGGCGCTGGAGTTCTCGTACCGGGTAGCGGTGCGTCCGGCGGAGCCGGGAACCTACTACTACGTAGGATCACTCCGGATCAGCACTCTCTCCGATTCCGATCTGGCCGAACTGGATCGCTTTCTCCGAGGCGGAAACGGCGGCAGCGGCGGGCTGGGCGCGATCCTGGGCCGCGGCGCTACCCGCATCCTGTTGCGCTTTGCGGGCCTCCCGACCCAGCGGGTCGAGGCTCGTTCTCCCGAATTCACCGTCGGAACCGCGCCCTAGCGCAGGTCCCCGCCCGCGACCACTCCGGTCGTGACCATGGTCACATCATCGAGCCACTCTCCCGACGCAACATAGCAGGGTCGCCTTCGGGTGAGGTTCATCCGATCAGAAGCCGCTTCGGCGGGGCCTGAGATCAACGCCAACACCGCGCCGCGCTCCCGGCGGCGCCTGGATGCGTCATTGCATATCCTCTTTCTGGCGCCGCAGCCATTCTTCCAGAGCCGGGGCACGCCCATCGCCGAGCGGCGCCTGCTCGAGTTCCTCTCCAGCCAGGGCCATGTGGTAGATCTGCTGACCTACCATGAAGGGCAGGACATCGTCATCCCCAACTGCCGCGTCATCCGGATTCCCGCGCTGCCCGGCGTTCGCGGCATTCGGCCGGGGTTCTCACTCAAGAAACTCGCCTGCGACATCGTGATGTTCTTCCGGAGCATCGCCATCGTTCGGCAGCAGCGTTACGAACTGGTCCATGCGGTGGAAGAGGCGGTATTCATCGCGGCAGTGCTCCGGAGCGTGTTCCGGATTCCGTTCGTCTATGACATGGATTCATCGCTCACGCTGCAGCTTACCCGGCAGCGTCGCTGGCTCCGGCCGGTCCGCTCATTGCTCCGCGCCTGTGAACGACTGGCGGTGCGGCAGAGTCTCGGCGTATTGACGGTATGCCAGTCGCTGGTGGAGATGACTCGCAGCTATGATCGGACCAAGCTGGTGGCCTGCGTCGAAGACGCTTCGCTGCTGACGCCCGGGCTGCCGGAGCGGCGCAATTCACTGCGCCAGCGGTTCCATCTCACCGGCCCGGTGGCGATGTATGTCGGAAACCTGGAATCCTACCAGGGCGTCGACCTGATGCTGAACGCGTTCGCGATCGTACGGGCGGAGGTGCCCGATGTAAGGCTGGTGGTGGTGGGCGGCACCGACAGCCAGATCGCCGGGTATCGGCTGCTGGCCGAAAGTCTCGGCGTCCAGGATGCGGTGTACTTTCTCGGGCCGCAGCCGCTCGAGATGCTGGGCGTACTGCTGCGGCAGGCCGATCTGCTGATTTCGCCGCGGCTGGTGGGCGTCAACACCCCGATGAAGATCTATTCGTATCTCGATTCAGGCGTGGCGGTGCTGGCGACCAGACTGCCAACGCACACTCAGGTACTGGATGACGAAATCTCAATGTTGGCGGAGCCGCGAGCGGAACCCTTCGCGGCCGGCTGGCTCAAGCTGCTGCGCGAT
>DASSTY010000305.1:0-2688 GCA_035707585.1 Gemmatimonadales bacterium | reverse complement strand
GAAATCCATCAGCGCCAACTGGAGCTGGCCGATGTCCAGGTTGGTGAGATCGGTGGTGTACCGATCGGTGGCGAACGCCAGCGTCCGTCCATCGGGCGACCAGGTCGGCTCCAGATCGGCGTAGACGTCGCGGGTGAGCTGCCGCAGCGAATCGGTCTGGAGATCGTACACGAACAGATCGGTGAACCCGCCGGTCAGCCCGCTGAACGCGATATAGCGGCCATCGGGCGACCAGCTCGGATTGAAGATCTCGCCCTGATCGGGAAGCTTGATTTCCCGTTCGATCCGGTCCTGATCGACATCGTAGAGGTCGAGCACCGGCTTGCCGTTGACCAGCCCGGCGAACACGAACCGCCGCCCATCGGCCGCCCAGTCGCCCGCCGAACTGATGAACTGGAGACTCTGAAAATGCGGGTCGATCGCGGTGCTGGTGACCTGGCGGATGATCTTGCCGGTCCTGGCGTCGGCCAGATACATGTCGATCGCAAAGAGCCCGCGGTCGGAGAGGTACATCACCTTGGATCCGTCGGGACTCAGCGCGGGCGACACATTGTATGCGCCGGCGTTCTTCTTGTTGGTGAACAGCAGCGGCCCGTAGTCTTCCGGGCGGCGGGTTTCCGCTTCGAGCGGCTGGTACGCGTCGCGGGTGGCCTGGTGCCAAGCCGCGATCAGGGTATCGAACGATTGATGATAGATCGGCAGCGTGGCCATATCGATTCCGCGCCGGGCCGAAGCTGTGCGCAGCAGGTTGGCCACCGACTCATCGCCGTAGGTACCGCCCAGATAGGCCAGGAACGCTTCGCCGTAGCGGTAGGGGAAGAAGCGCGGGTCTTCCAGATCGCCGGCGTTGGGCAGCTTGTGAATGGTGGCGTCGCGCAGCCACATCGCCGTGTTGGGATCGCGGGGCCCCAGCGAGAAATATTCCGCCATGCCTTCCACGAACCAGAGCGGCAGCGTGGCTGCTCCCGGCACGCCGCCCCGGTTCACGCCGGTCATGTCGTACTGGAAGGCGTGGACCAGTTCGTGGCCGATCACGTGGTCGAGCTCGGAGAGGGCCCCGCCGATCGGCAGAACGATCCGGCGCTTGAGTGCCTCGGTGACGCCGCCAGTGCCTTCGCCCAGTTCGCCCGAAATCGCGTTGGTCTGCTGAAAATCGGGCTGGTTGGCGTAGAGGATCAGCGGCTGCCGCCCGGTGAGCTGGTGCTCGAACGCACGAGACAGCCGGGAGTACCATCGCTCCGCCAGGCGGCCTGCCACGTGGGCCGCCTGCTCCTCGCGGGGATAGTAGTAGATGTCGAAGTGCTGGGTCTTGAGGACCTTGAAATCGAAACTGCGGTACTGAACCTTGTTGCGCCCGAAGTACTGGGCGGCGGCGGGGGTGGGAATGGCGGCCAGGCCGGCGACGCCTATTGCAGCCGCCATTATCAACCGGGCCAGAAGGGATCGAATCATCGAACGCTCCACTCGGGCGGAAATCTATAACGATAAGGACGTGCCAATGGTGACGCCCCACACCGGGCCTCAGGTCGTCAGCACGTCGCGATAGCGCTCCGGTTCATCGAGGATTCGTCCGGTCCCCCGGACCACGCAGGTAAGGGGGTCCTCCGCCGCCCGGACCGGCAACCCGGTTTCGTGGGTCAGCAGCACGTCCAGCCCCCGCAGCAGGGCCCCGCCGCCGGTCAGCACGATTCCACTGTCGAGAATGTCGCTGGCCAGCTCCGGCGGGGTCATTTCGAGAGCGTGCCGAACCGCGTTCACGATCGCCTGCACCGGCTCCTGGATCGCCTCGCGGATTTCGTCGGAATGGACGGTGACGGTTTTGGGAAGCCCCGACACCAGATCCCGGCCCTTGACCGGCATGGCCGTTTCGGGGTCGAGCGGCACCGCCGACCCGATCTGGATCTTGATCATCTCCGCCGTCGGCTCGCCAATCAGCAGACTGTAATTCTTCCGCATGAACTGGACGATCGCCTGATCCATCTCGTCGCCGCCGATCCGGATCGAGGTATCGGCCACGATCCCCGACAGCGCGATCACGGCGATTTCGGTGGTGCCGCCGCCGATGTCGATTACCATGCTCCCCACCGGCGTCTCGACCGGGAGCCCCACGCCGATCGCCGCGGCCATCGGCTCCGCCACCATCAGGATTTCCTTCACGCCAGCGCTCTTGGCGGAATCACGAACCGCTCGGCGCTCCACTTCAGTAATCCCCGACGGAACGCTCACCACCACCCTCGGCTTGACCCGGAAGACATGCCGGGTGATGACCGCACGGAGAAAGTGGCGCAGCATCTTCTCCGCCACGTCAAAATTGGCGATCACCCCGTCCTTGAGCGGCCGCACCGCCGCGATCCCGTCGGGGGTCCGCCCCAGCATCCGCTTGGCGTCGAGTCCCACGCTCTTGATCTGCCCGGTGGCCTGATCCATGGCCACCACACTGGGCTCGTTGAGGACGACGCCCTCGCCGCGAACCAGTACCAGCGTGTTGGCCGTGCCAAGATCTACCGCGATGTCGGTGGCCGGAAACCAGGTGAGATGCTTCGGCAAGTCTGCTCGCTCGGTGGGGGTGGGGTTGTCGGGCGTCGAGTGGGGAATATGGGAGCGAGAAGGAGGAAGTGGGAGGGCTGAGCGGCGCGCGGCGCCGCTGGTCGGAGCGGCGCGCGGCGCCGCTGGTCGGATGCAGCGCCT
>DASSTY010000304.1:0-3222 GCA_035707585.1 Gemmatimonadales bacterium | reverse complement strand
AACATATATCTGGCGGGGCGCCGGGGCAAGAGGCTACGGGGCGTTTCCGGTTCGCCGGGCCGCGGCCACCAGACTGTCGGCCTGGGCATCCGCGGTCCGGACGATCTGCGCCGCCCGATTGTCCCCCTCTTTCCGGAGGCGATCGGCGGCCAGCTTGGCGGCAGCCTGCTTGAGCGGATCGTTGCCGGCTTTGGCCACCAGCGAATCGGCCTGGACCTGAGCCGTCTGCTTCACTGTGTCGGCCAGGGCGCGTGCCCGGGCGCGAATCTGATCCGCCTTTTCCTGTGCTTCGCGGACCACCCGCGCCGCCGCGGTGTCCACCGCCGCCTGGGCCTTCTGCCGGGCGGTGTCGGTGAGCGATTTCACCTTCTCTTCCGCCGCCTGCTGTACCGCCTGCGTTGCTGACGAAGCCGCGCCGGCCAGATCCAGACTGAGCGACGGATTGGTTACGGTCCCGCCGATTTCGGCGCCAAGCGCAATTTCGGGAGCGGTCTGAATGTTCAGCCCGGCTGCCGCCGCCTTGGAGAGGATCCCGCTCATCGCCTGATTGGCCTCCGGGCCGATCAGCCCGCGCGGCACCTGAATCCGGAGCGCATAGTCGAGCGACTGATCGAGCCCGTTGGAGCCCGACACGTTCATCGTTGCCTGACCGATCGCCACCGTGAACGGCTCGACCCGGAAACGTCCGCCGCTGATTTCGAACGCCGCCCGCAGCGCCCGGATCGCATCATTGGTGAGGAACGTCAGCTTGGTGCGGTCCACCAGCTTCTGAAGCGCCGGGAAATTCTTCAGCACGAGCTGCGAGGTCTGGAGCGTTCCGTTACCGGTCAGCGCGGCAAAGACCGGCGTCATGTCCTGCTGAAGCGGGCCGTTGAGCCGAAGCGTGGTGGAGAACGTTCCCTGCGCGTACTTCGCCGCCGGCGCCAGTACCGCCAGGGTCTTGAGCGTCGTGACCGCGGCGGGGATGTTGAGATCCTTCATCTGCAGGCCCACATCGAAGGTGGGTTTGGCCGGATTGGTCGTTTCGTAGTAGCCGTCCACGCCGATCGAACCACCCAGTGTGTTGACGGCGAACTGCTCGAGCGTGAGCCGCTGATCCTTGATCCGAAGCCGGCCGTGCGCGTCGTTCATGGTGAGGTTGCCGTAGAGCAGCTGCTTTACGGTGGCGACGAGGGTGAAGTCGATTCCCTTCGGCACCGGAATCACGTTGAGCGAACCGGAATCGCTCTTCCATTCATCCAGCACGAACTTGGAGCTGTTGATCGTAGCGCTGCCGCGGAGATCTTCGTCGCGGAACAGGTATCCCAGCAGATTGTCGAGATATCCCGACGCGCTGAAGTCGCTGCTCCCCGCCGTGCCGCTGATCGAACGCAGCTCGGCCCGCTTCGGCGCCAGCGCCAGCGACGCTTCCTTCACATTGAGCGGCTGGCGCAGCGCGGCCGACTTGAGCACGATATCGTGGGCGGTGACGGTGCCGCTCGCGCCGACCCGATCGTACTGGCCCTTATCGAGCCAGGACATCCGGGTGTTTACCGCCGCGTTGGCGGAAATGACGCCGGCGAGCTGCTGCACGCTGTCGAACTTGATGGTGCGCTGCAGGTCGGCCAGGTCCACCGTGCCGGATATCCGTGCATCTACCGCCGGATCGGACACCGGCGTCCGGAGAAGCACCGTCGCGTCGACCGGATTCCGGCCGCTTACCAGGTGCAGGCGCTTCAGGTTGACCACCGTGCTGTCAGCCGAGCCGCCGGGATTGTTCACCGCCAGATCGAGCGCGATGTCGCGGGCCGGGAGGGGAAGGTCGGGATATTTGAACGTGCCGTTGTCGACGGTGGCGGTGAGCGCCAGAGCGGGAAACGCGTTCTTGCCATACTCACCCTTGACTCGGCCCTGGATGGCGAGCGAACCGGTCGTCTTGACTGATGCGAAATCGTGGGCGTAGACCGCGGGAACCAGCGAGAGAATCTCCCGGAAATCGGCCTTGGGCGCGGCAAAGGCGAGATTCAGATCGTAGTTGTCGCCGGCCTGGCTCACCGCGCCGGAGGCGTCGAGCTTGAGGGCGTTGACGCCGAGCGAGGTGCCCGGCTTGAGCTGGTAGGCCTTCCTGACCATGTCGGCGGCGACATTCGCGGTGATGTCGAGCGCCGCATGGTTGAGGTAGGTAACACCGCCAAACGCGACCGTTGCCGAATCGGCGGTGGTATGCGACTCCACATCCACCTGCTTCTGGCTGAAGTCGCCGCTGAGGTCTTCATTCAGGCCGAGGATCAACGCACGCACCTGCGCAGCACGGTGATCGAGACTGATCTGAGCGTCGTTGATCGCAAAGTGGCGAAGACTCACCGAAACCGGCCGGCCGGCCGTATCCGACTCCGCCTTCGGTTTCGTGATATCCCAGTTGGCGGTGCCGTCCTTGAGAACCACCAGCTGGACTCGCGGCTGATCCAGCTCGATGGCGCGCACCACAACCGGTCGGGAGCTGCCCAGCGCGACCCGCACTGCGCTGGGAAGATCGAGCACCACTTCGAGCTGCTGCATTCCGGCGAGCGTATCGCCCTGGAACTGGCCGACGCCCACGATCGTGAGGTCGTTGAGCCGGAGCGTGAGATTGGGGAAGTGGCGGAAGACGCCGAGCCGGGCGCCGCTCCAGTTTACCTGGGCCAGGAGCGAGCGATTGAGCTCGGCTTTGACGCGATCGGAGATCTGGCCGCCGAAGAAGAGCGGCAGCACCGCGAGCAGGACCAGAATCAGGACGACGATCCCGCCGCTGATGGCGAGGATCTTACGAGTCGACGATTTCATCCCTGCAATCTATCGCCGTACCGGCCGGCGACAGGCCCTGGCGCGGCAGCACTCTTGACAATAGGTATTTACTTATATAAGGTGCATCCTATGATAGCTGCCCCTGCACTCGACGCCGCCTTTGCGGCGCTGGCCGACCCGACTCGTCGGGCCATCCTGGCTCGTCTGGCACGAGGAGAGGCCACGGTCAAGGAGTTGGCTGAGCCGTTCGAGATGTCGCAGCCGGCCATATCGCAGCATCTCAAGGTACTGGAAGATGCCGGTCTGGTAACGCAGCGGGTGGAGGGGACCAGGCGTCCCCGCCGGTTGGCCAGGGCAGGCGTCGAGGCGATGGACCAGTGGCTCGAGATGCTGCGGCAGGCGCTGGAGCAGAACTATGATCGGC
The DNA here is from genome assembly GCA_035707585.1 of Gemmatimonadales bacterium. GTDB lineage: Bacteria > Gemmatimonadota > Gemmatimonadetes > Gemmatimonadales > GWC2-71-9 > DASSTY01. The sequence continues at coordinate 35 of DASSTY010000304.1, read as the reverse complement.
TGGATCAGGTTCTGGCCGGCGTGAAGACACCGACG
>DASSTY010000303.1:0-4891 GCA_035707585.1 Gemmatimonadales bacterium | reverse complement strand
CGGCTGCTGCGACAGCAGGGTGCGAATCTGCACCGGCGAGGTATGGGTGCGGAGCAGGTACGACCCGCCCTCCGCGCCGTCGGCCGGCGGCAGATCCACGTACAGCGTGTCGTGGATGTCCATGGCGGGGTGATCGGCCGGGAAGTTGAGCGCGCCGAAGTTGTACCACTCGGTTTCGATTTCGGGGCCCGCCGCCACCGCGAAACCGAGCTGGCGGAAGATTTCGACGATCTCGCTGACGACTCGGGTGACCGGATGCTCCGCCCCGGTCCAGCGGTGGCGTGCCGGCATGGTGCGATCCACCGCGCGGCCGGCCGCGGCGCGGTCGGCCCCGGCCAGCTCCGACTGGCGCTCGGCGAACGCCGCCTCGAACGCCTGCTTGAGGCGATTCGCTTCGGCGCCGACCACGCGCTTCTGCTCGGGGGTGAGCGAGGCGATGGATTGGAGGAGCTGCTTGAGCGCGCCCTGCTTCCGGCCCAGCACCGCGATCCGTTCCTGTTCCAGCGCGGTGCTGTCGAGAGTGGTGACGCGCTCGAGGCGCACTGCCAGCCGAGCCAGCTCGGCGGCGTAGTCCATAGGCCCTACGCCGCGTTGCTCTTGGCCACCTCGGCCAGGCGGCCAAACGCCTCGGCGTCGCGGACGGCGAGGTCGGCAAGAACCTTCCGGTTGATCTCCACGCCACCCTTCTTGAGCCCCGCCATCAGCCGGCTGTAGCTCAGACCGTGAAGCCGGGCGGCGGCGTTGATCCGGGTGATCCAGAGCGCGCGGAACTCACTCTTCTTCTTGCGGCGATCGCGATAGGCGTAGGCCATTCCGCGCTCGACCGTCTCCTTGGCCGACTTGTACAGCTTGCTCCGGCTGCCGCGCGCACCCTTCGCGGCCTCCATGATCTTTTTCTTCCGGGCGTGATGCGCAACGCCGTTCTTGACCCGTGGCATGGCTGCTCCTTACGCCTGGAGTAGGCGGTTGATCCGGGGGAAATCGGCCGAACTGACCAGATCGGGCTTGGTCAGATGATTCTTCCGCTTCCGCGTCTTTTTCGTGAGAATGTGGCTGTGGTTCGCATGGAAGCGCTTGAGCTTCCCGCTGCCAGTCTTGCTGAAGCGCTTCATGGCAGCGCGCTTGGTTTTCATCTTGGGCATGGGTGCGGCTCCGAAATCAAAAGAAATTCTCTGCTGGCATTCAGGGGCGCGCGCAGCGCGCCCGGGCCGCGCTTCCTAGCGCGGCGCCAGCACCATCGTCATGTTGCGTCCTTCGAGCTTGGCGTCGGACTCCACCTTGCCGACATCCGCCAGCGCGGAGGAAACCCGATCCAGCACCGCCCGGCCAATCTCGGTGTGGGCCAGCTGCCTGCCGCGGAACATCATCGTCACCTTGACCTTGTTGCCATCGGCCAGGAATTCGCGCGCGTGCCGGGTCTTGAAATCGAAATCGTGATCGTCGATCCCGGGACGGTACTTCACTTCCTTGAGCTGAATGACGTGCTGCTTTTTCTTGGCCGCCCGGGCCGCCTTGGCTTCTTCAAACTTGTACTTCCCGTAGTTCATGATCTTGACCACGGGGGGGCGGGCCATTGGCGCCACTTCCACGAGATCCAGGCCGCGCTCCTGCGCTGCAGCGAGTGCTTCTTCGATGGGGAGAACCCCTAATTGCTCTCCCTCCGCGGTGATGACGCGGACCGGACTGATCCGGATCTGCCGGTTAACGCGGGTGCGCTTTTCGCGATCGTTCGTGGACAGCGGCTACCTCCTGGGCATCAAAATGAAAAACGGACACCCCTACCGGATGTCCGCCGCGGGCCGCGCGCCCGCCTTGGGCGATGACGGCCTCTTGCCGGACCCGGTCGCACCAGCCGGCCGGCTGGGCTCAGGGTGGGGGCCTCGCGCCCCGCTTCAAGTTGTCTCAAAACTAGACGGCGGAGTCCAGCCTGTCAACGTCCGCCAGAGCGAAGTTCTTCCCTTCGCGCACCAGCCGCCCGGCCGCCACGACCGGATCGTGCTCGAACACCAGCCGCCACCCCTCTGCCTCGGCCCGGCCCAGGAGCGCCCGCTTGCTCTCGAGAGTGCGGAGCGGCTCCAGGTCGTAGCCCATGATCCAGGGAAGCGGGAGATGGGCGCTGGTGGGGATCAGGTCGCCCAGGAACACCACCGTCTCGCCGCGGTCGCTCAGGATGATCGAGTGGTGCCAGGGCACGTGGCCCGGTGTGGGAACGACCCGCACGCCCGGGAGCACCTGCTGCTCGCCTTCCAGCAGCTGCCAGCGCCCCGCCGCATCGACCGGGTCGAAGTTGGGCGGCAGATAACTGGCCCGGGTGCGCTCGTTGGTGTGGCGGGCGAATTCCAGTTCGCGCCGCTGCACCAGATAGGTGGCGTGGGGGAACGAGAGCTCTACCTCTCCGCCGTCGTTGATGCGGGTGTTGCCGCCGGCGTGGTCGAAGTGCAGATGACTGTTGAGCACCCAGCGAACATCCTCGGGTCGATGGCCCGCTTCGAGCAGCGCGTCTTCCAACTGGGTCGGACCACTCTGGCCGGAGTTCTCGACGCCGTAAATGTCGCGAAAGCGGGCGTCCTCCTTGTTGCCCAGCCCGGTATCGATCAGCAGCAGCCCCTCAGGATGCTCCAGCAGGAGACAGCGCATCGCCAGGGGAATCCGGTTGCGCTCATCGGCGGGGATTCGGCGCTCCCAGAGTGGCTTGGGGACGACTCCGAACATGGCGCCGCCATCGAGACGCTGGGTGCCGGCCTCGAGCAGATGTCCCCGGAGGCCGCCGACGGTGATTGGCCGCGCCAGCATCAGGCCGGTCCCTCCGCCACCGAATCCGCCCGCGGCTCGGTCGGCATCGCCAGGCGGCGCCGGCGGCTGGCCGCGCTGCGCCTTTGCTCGATCGCGGTGAGATCGTCCAGTGTACGCGCTCCCTTCTCGCGCGCCCGGTCGAGCAGGCGGCGCAGCAGCTCCGCGGTTACCAGTGCGTCGCCGGCGGCACGGTGGCGGGCGCGATTATCGAACCCGAAGAACTGCGTCAGGTTGTCGAGCCCGCACGACTTCACCTCGCGCACCAGCCGGCGCGCCAGCCGCACGGTGCAAAGGCGCGGGCCGTCGAGCAGCAGCGCGCGGCTCCGCCGCAGTTCAGCGCTGACGAATCCCCAGTCGAACCGCGCGTTGTGCGCCACGAACACCCGCCCCGCCAGCGCCGCCATCACCAGATCGGCGACCTGATCGAAGGGCGGCGCGGTACGCACCATCTCGTCGGTGATCTGGGTAATCGCGGCGACGGCGCGCGGGATGGGGCGCCCCGGATTCACCAGCGAATCGAGCACCAGCTCGCAGCGGCTTCCCTGCACCACCACCACCGCGATCTCGGTAATCCGGTCGCTGCCGCCGGCGCGCATCCCGGTGGTTTCGACATCCACTACCGCAAAGGCGCATTCGTCGAGCAGCGGCGACCCCTGCGCTTCGGGTACCAGACTCCACCGCCCATCGGTCAGCCGCCGAAGCCGCGGGTCGGCCCCCAGCAGCGCGACGGTGATCCGCTCGGCAACCATCGGCGGCGGATCGCTCAGTCCCAGCACGTCGCGACAGACCAGCAGCGGCGTAAGCGGGCCGGTGCGAAGCGCCGAGACGACGAGTTCCACCAGCGTGCCCTCGGGGCGAACAGCCAGACCCGTCACAGCGGCGCCCGCCTGAGCGGCAGCGTCATGCAGCGCGGGCCACCGCCTCCCCGCGCCAGCTCGCTGCCTTCGATCGTGATCACCCGGCGGCCGTTCTGCTCCAGCACGCCCGCGGTGGTGAGGAATTCGTTGGCTCCGATGACGCGAAACCCCGACTGTTCCAGCTCCGCCAGGGTGCAGTCGTTGCGGCGATAGCTGATGATCGTCCCCGGTGCAACCGCCAGAAAGTTGCAGGACGAACTCCACTGCTCGCGATCCTGGGTGGTGCGATGCGGCCCGCCGGCAAAGACCGGTTCGAGCGGAAGCCCCACCGACCGCAGCGCCGCGAAAAAGTTCGGCATCTCGCGTACGCCGGCGCTGTGCTTGTGGCGGTGCAAAACCGGCAGCCGTTCCGGTCCCACGAAGTACGGCGGATACACCACGCAGACCTCGCGGTCCACCTGGGTAAAGAGCATGTCGAGATGGATGGCGGTCGGTGCGCGCGGCATCACCACCACCATCACGTCGGTGACTTCGGTCTGGGCGAACACCACGTCGCAGAGCAGATCGAGCGCCGCCGGCGAGGTGCGTTCGCTGAATCCCACCACCAGAAGATCGGGCCGCAGAACGTGAACGTCGCCGCCTTCCAGGGTGTAGTTGCTGCGCCGCTCCTCCGAGCCGTCGTACAGCAGGCCGGCGTTGAGCAGTTCGGGGTGAAAACGGAACAGCGCCTTGACCAGGAGCTCTTCGGTCCAGCGCACGCCGTAGCGCATCGAGCCCACCACCGCGTGGCGGCCCAGCACCATCCCGACATCGCGGGGGAAAAAGAGATTGGGCAGCGCCGGCAGGGCGTAGCCGGTTTCGTTGAGCGCCCGGGCAATCGGCCCGCTCTCTTCCTCGGTGCCTTCGATGATCAGATCCACCAGCTCCGACGCACTCAGCCGTCCCAGCCGCTGGGCCAGGGCATCAGAAGGGATGACATCCATCGTCTTGGAGGTGAGGAACTCGCGGGCTTCCGACTGATCGAGCACTTCGCGCAGGAGCTGGCGAACCTGATAGACCCTGGCGAACCGCTCGAGCACCGCGGTGAACTGGCCGTGCTCGCGCTGGGCAATTTCCAGGTCGATGATGTCGTCGTAGAGATAGTCTTCGCGATTACCGGGCGTGACCGCTTCCAGCTCGGGCCCCGGCGTGTGGACCAGAACCGCTTCGAGCGGGCCGATTTCGGAGGAAACGGAAAGTTT
>DASSTY010000302.1:0-14120 GCA_035707585.1 Gemmatimonadales bacterium | reverse complement strand
TTTTCGGACGATGTCGGCCCGGGTCAGGAACCCGCAGAGAACACCGTCGCGCGTCACCGGGAAACGATCGACATCCTTGTTTGCCAATAGCTGCGCCACATCCGCGATCGGCTGATCTTCGGAGAGGCAGAGCACGTTGCGCCACATCGCTTCCTTGACCGGAAGCTGGCGGGGATCGGCCGGCTTGGGATCGCCGCTCCGTCGCGCCGCGCGGAATTCTCCGGTGTTGACCCGCTGAACATACGCCGGCACCAGGAACCGAAGCAGTTCACGGTTGGAGATCATCCCCAGCACCACGCCGGTATCGCCCACCACCGGCAGCGCCTCGACATGGTGCTGCAGCAGGAGGCGCGCGGCATCACCCAGCGGCGTCTCCGGGCGCACCGACACCACCTGCGTCGTCATCAGGTGGCGCACCAGGAGCTGGCCCTCCAGCTTGACCTCGGTGAATGCCGGGAGCGCCAGCACCGCGGCCGCATCGGGGGCAGCCAGAATTGCCTGGATCGCGTTGGGCCGGCCCAGCGATCGGGCGAACGCGGCCACGGTCTGGAGATAAATCGCGGCTTCGCGCGGCGGTGCCATCACCAGGATCACCAGGCGGATTTCGCCGCCCAGCCCCTGCAGCGGTGTGGGCGCCACGCCCAGCGCCGCCACGATGTTGGTGACGCTCTTGGTCCGAAAATGCGGCAGACAGGCGTTCGGGCCCAGTCCGACCGTAGTGGTCTGCCAGGCGGTGCGGATCGTCTGCTCCAGTTTTTCGGCGTCGGTAACCGCCCCCGACGCGGAGCAGGCCCGCGCCAGCTCGAGAATCGCGGCTTCGACCGACCCGGCGCGGAGTGGAACCAGCACCCGCTCCGGCGCCAGGAAGTCTGCCAGTTTCACCGGCGCGCTCGAATCAGCTCGACCACATCGACCGGCCGCCGCATCACGGCGATACCGGCGGCCTCGAACGCCGCCATTTTTTCCTCGGCCGTACCCGACGAGCCGGAGATGATCGCGCCGGCGTGACCCATCCGGCGTCCCTTGGGAGCGGTCTGGCCGGCGATGAACCCGACTACCGGCTTGGTGACGTGATCCCGCACGAACGCGGCAGCCTGCTGCTCGTCGGTGCCGCCGATTTCTCCCATCATCACGATGGCATCGGTCTCGGGGTCGGCTTCGAAGGCGCGGAGGCAGTCGATGAAGTTGGTGCCGATCAGCGGGTCGCCGCCGATCCCGACGCAGGTGCTCTGCCCCAGGCCGTTTTTGGTAAGGTGGTTCACGACCTCATACGTCAGCGTGCCGCTGCGCGACACCAGTCCGATCCTCCCCGGCACGCAGATGTTTCCGGGAATGATTCCCACCTTGGCCTTGCCCGGCGAAATGAGACCGGGACAGTTGGGACCGATCAGCCGGGCACCGTGGGACCGGACATACGGCAGCACCCGGGTCATGTCGATCACCGGCACACCTTCGGTGATACAGACGATCAGCTCGATGCCGGCATCGGCCGCTTCATAAATGGCACCGGCGGCGCCGGCCGGCGGAACGTAGATGACCGAGGTGTTGGCGCCGGTTTCCCGCACCGCATCCGCCATGGTGTTGAACACCGGCACCTTGCTTTCGAACTGCTGCCCGCCCTTGCCAGGCGTCACACCGGCCACCACCTTGGTGCCGTACTCGATCATCTGCCGGGTGTGGAACGAGCCGTCGCGTCCGGTGATCCCCTGCACTACCAGCCGGGTGTCGCTGCCGATAAAAATGCTCACGCCGCCCTCCCCGCCGCGGCAACGACCTTCTGCACCGCTTCGTCCATATCGCTCAACGCCTGCATTCCATTGGCCTCCAGAATCCGGATCGCCTTCTCCTCGTTGGTGCCGGTGAGCCGAATCACGATCGGCACCGTGACATCGATCTGCTTCAACGCGGTGACGATGCCGTTGGCCACGTCGTCGGTCCGGGTAATGCCGCCAAAAATGTTGAAGAGAATGGCTTTGACATTGGGATCGGCGGTGATGATGCGCAGCGCGTTGACGACCTTTTCGGGGTTGGAACTGCCGCCGATGTCGAGGAAGTTGGCCGGCTCGCCGCCGTAGTACTTGACCAGGTCCATGGTGGCCATGGCGAGGCCGGCGCCGTTGACGACGCAGCCAACGTTGCCGTCGAGCTTGATGAACGTGAGGTTGGCCTTCCGCGCCGCCACCTCGCTCGGCGCCTCGGCCGATTCGTCGCGCAGCGCGGCCAGGTCGGGCCGGCGGCTCAATTCGTTGTCGTCGATCACCACCTTGGCATCGAGCGCCAGCACCTTGCCGTCGGGTGTGGTGGCCAGCGGATTGATTTCGGCCAGCGAAGCGCCGTTGTCGACGAACACCCGGTAGAGCTGCTGCATGATCACCGCGGCCGCTTTCACCTGGGCATAGTCGCTGTAGAGCTTGAATGCCAGTCCGAGCGCCTGATGGGGCAGCAGTCCGTAGACCGGATCGACCGCAAGGCGCGTGATTTTTTCCGGCGTGGTGGCGGCCACTTCCTCGATGTCCACTCCGCCGGCCGAACTCACCATGAAAACCGGCCGCTGGGTTTCGCGATCCATGATCAGGCCGACGTAGCTCTCGCTGGCAATTTCCGCCGCCGGGACCACCAGCACCTTCTCAACGGTCAGCCCCTTGATCGTCATCCCCAGAATCCGGCTGGCCACCTCCCGCGCTTCCTCGGGAGTCGCGGCCAGCTTGACACCGCCGGCCTTGCCGCGTCCACCAGTGTGGACCTGGGCCTTGACCACCACGGTGCCGCCCAGCCGCCGTGCGATCGCTTCGACCTCGGCCGGCGTGGAAGCCACGTCGCCTTCGGACATTGCTACGCCGGCGTCCCTGAGCAACGCCCGCGCCTGATACTCATGTAGGTTCACTGTGCCCTCACCAAAGTCGTTCCAGTTTCCCCGCGAAGCGCCGCGGGGCCTTCCGACAGACGTGCAATCACCGCGCGGCTTCCACCCGCACGCACAAAATCCGCAGCGGCTTCCACCTTGGGCTTCATCCCGCCCTCGTTCACTTCGCCGCTGGCCAGCAGCTCGTCGGCCTGAGCGAGCGTGAGCCGGCGAATGGCTCGCGGCCGATCGGTGCCCCAGCCCCGATACACCGCGTCGACGTCGGTCAGGATCATCAGCACTTCGGCCTCGAGCTGCAGCGCCAGAATCGCGGCAACGCGATCCTTGTCTACGACGGCGTCGACTCCTTCGAGACCCAGCGCCGGATCGCGATAGACCGGCGGCCCGCCGCCGCCCGCCGCGACGACGATCACTCCCTGCTGCACCAGCTGCTGCACCAGCTCAGCTTCGACGATCCCGAGCGGACGAGGGCTCGATGCCAGCCGGCGCCACTGCCCCGCGCCATCGAGCCCGAGGGTGACTCCGGCATGCTGCAGCCGGCCTACCTGTTCCGGCGGGAGCGCGTGCCCGATCGGCTTGGTGGGCCGCGCCAGCGCAGGATCGGCCGGGTCGACCAGCGTCTGGGTGACCAGCGTGATCACCGGGCGGTTGATCGCGGCGCGCTCCAGCGCGTTCTGCAGCGACTGCTGGAGCATGTAGCCGATCCATCCGGCGGTTTCGGCGACCAGCACCCCCAGCGGGAGCGGCTCCGCATGCCCCCGGGCGACTTCGTTGCGCACCAGTTCATCGCCCACCTGAGGGCCGTTACCGTGCACCAGCGCGATCTGCCAGCCGCCGCGCGCCAGGTCCACGATCGGCGCCATGCTCTCACGGGCGTGGCGGAACTGGTTGCTGATCGTGGCCGGCTCGCCGGCCCGTGCCAGCGCGTTACCGCCCAGCGCCAGGACCGCGGTTTTCATCCCGCCCCCGTCCGTAGACAATGATGTCGAGGCGTTGCAAACCTAGCGGAGCCGGAAAGTGGGAGCAAGCAAAAATCCGCGGCTATCGGGACGATTTCTGCCCGCTGTCGGGCGGCGCCAGCAGGGCCTGGAGCGCGGCGAAGGCGCGTCCGAACGCCTCCCAGTCGCGCTCCTGGAGCGCCGAATCGGCCAGCCGCATCCATCGCCGCGCTTCGGCCAGCGCGCCGGTAACGGTGCCCGGCGGCATCGGCACCGATTTCCCATTGAGGTTGCTCCATGCCTCCGCCAATTCGCGACCGGCTCCGACCCGGTCGCCCGTGGCCACACTGAGCCAGGTCACCGAGGGGCGTCCCGTCCCCCGGGTTCCATAGGAAACCTGGTACGCCGCCAACCCGGGGTTGCCGATCCAGAGCCGCACCGGCCCGGTCTCGAGGGTGCCTCCGCCGCCGCGCACCGAATCACGCACCTGATCGAACAGCGGAAAGCGATCCCAGGTTGCTTCCAGCGCCGAGGGCGTGGGCAGCGCGTTGGAGGAGTCGACGGTGACCAGCTGCAGGCGGATCCGCCCGCTTTCAGTCCCGCCAATCAACACCGATTCGATTCTGCGTTCCTCGGGGTGTTCGAACACCGCGGTGAGCAGTGCGCCGGTGCTGTCGCCGGCCCAGGCGAGCGACACGTCCGGCACCAGAGTACCGGACTCGCCCGGATGGCCGAGGGGCTCGCCGGCGTCCCAGAGCGGATTGGCCAGCACCGCGGCCTGCACCGCGAAGAGCTGCTCCGGGTAGGGTGCCTCGTCGGCGACGCCGGGAGGCAGCGCGCTGAATGGCTCTACTACTCCCGCCGCGACGCTGCCCCAGGCGCGGGCGGGCGGAGCGGCCTGAGGGCGCAGGTAGACGTGGGTTTCTCCGGTCATGGCGTCTACGGTACCGAGATACCCGGCGTGCACTGCGCCCACCTGGTGGCCCCGCCACGGCATCCTTGGCACCAGTGGGAACGTTGCGGAACTGAGGTAGCCGTTCACCAGCCAGACCAGCCGCCCATCGATGATCCGCGGCGCCGGAGTTCCCCACTCAGCGAACGGGATGAGGTGGCTCAGCCGTTCGGTGGGCGGCAGCCGCCACGCCAGCCGCTGCGGCCCGCTTGCCGAGGTCAGGAGCCCGGGCACCTGCAGCGCCCAGGCGAGCGCAATCCGCCGGGCCCACGAATCGACGTCGACGCCCTCCGCATCGGAGCCGAGATAATGGTTCGGCGCCAGCGGACGAGCGGCGTTACGCGGCAGCGTGACCACCGGGTACGGTGTGGGATACGCCAGGGTGTCGCCAGGCCGGTAGAAGAGCGGACCGCCCGCCGCACCGACGCGGTCATCGGCGATGGCAAGCACGGAGGCCGCTCCGCCCGGACCAGCCGACACAGTGAGCCATGCCGGGCGCCGCTTGCCGTCCAGATCGATCAGGGCCGGGTCCACCGCCAGCAGCTCGGCGGAGTCGGGAATCATTCGTGACGTCATCGAATGATCCCAGAGAGAAAGTGGCGCGTCGGGAGACTCGGTGACCGGATCGAGCGCATCACCGGAGATCTGTTCCAGTGATGTCAGATCAAACGCCGTCGCCTCCAGCCGCCGGAGCACTTCGGGGGCGGCCGCGGCCTCTGCCGGATCGCGCATCAGGGCGGGAAGCAGGTAATGTCCCGCAGCCGAGGCGAGCCCGAGCACGATCCAGCTGGCGGCCAGCAAGGTGTGCCGCGGGCGCAGTGCCCACAGGGCGGAAATCAACGCCACCATCAGTGCGGTGCCGGTGAGCGCAGGTGAGACCAGGGCCACGGCGCGGAAGCCGCTCGGATTGATCGGTCCGGCCAGACCGGCCACCTGCTCGAACGGCTCCAGGACGTAGCCCCACGCCAGCGTCAGCGCTACTGCAGCGAGCAGCCATCCGAGATGGCGCCGCGCGTGCGTATTGATGGCGGGGCGACCGTCGATCCACCGGACCGCTCCCACTACCAGATAGAGCGTCAGCGAACCGGCAAAGGCGAGCAGCACCAGCAGCAGCACGAAACCATGGGTGGCGCGCCAGAGCGGGAGCTGCGCCACGTAGAGCCCGAGGTCATGCCCCAGCAGCGGATCGGTGATCCCATAGCTCACGCCATGCCACGCGAGGGTGACTTCACGCCAGCCGATCGGCGCGCCGGTCCCGACCAGCACACCCAGCAGTACCCCCAGCCCGATGGTGCCGGCCAGCAGGAGTCGCGGAGAAAGCGCTTCGAGGATTTCGACGTTGCCAACGTGGCGCGGGATCTGAACCGATCCGATGGCGCGGTACACGGTGAGCAGCTGGCCGATGAACCAACCGGTCGCGATGATCACGCTGCCGAGTTCCAGCGCCAGCCGGAGGAAATGCCACTGCGTGAGGAAGCTTGCCGCCTGGGGAGAGAACTGCTGGGCCCACCAGCGATCGGCCAGGACAACCGCAGTCCATCGGCCGGCAAAGAGCAGCACGACGAGGCCCGCCAGGGCGATGGCGATCGCCCGCCGGCGGCGGGTCATGGCTAGCCCTTGATGCCCTGGCCGGCCAGCCAGGTCATGACCTCGCTGCGGTAGGCCTCGAGCGATTCCGGATCGGTGGCCTCGAAGCGAAGCACCAGAATCGGCTGGGTGTTGGAAGCGCGGATCAGGCCCCAGCCATGAGGGAAGTTCATCCGCACACCGTCGATCGTCACCACCGGGTAGCGCTCGGAAAAATGGGCCGCCGCGCGTTCCACAATCGCGAACTTTTCCTGCTCCGGTGCGTCGATCCGGATCTCCGGTGTGGCGAACGTTTCGGGAAGCCCCGCCAGCAGCGCGGCCAGCCCGCGCGAGCCCCGCGACACGATGCTGAGCAGACGGGCGGCCGCGAACAGAGCATCGTCAAAGCCGAAATAGTCGCCCCCGAAAAACATGTGCCCGCTCATCTCGCCGGCCAGCGGAGCGTGGAGCTCCTTCATCTTGCTCTTGATCAGCGAGTGACCGGTCTTCCACATCACCGGCTCCGCGCCGGCGGCGGTGAGCGCCTGCGGGAGGATTTCGGAACACTTCACGTCGAAGATCACCGGGATGCCCCGGCCAAAGCGGCGCACCGCATCGCGGCCGAAGAGAATCAGCAGCTGATCGCCGAAAATGATCCGGCCCTGCTCGTCCACCGCGCCGATCCGATCGGCGTCGCCATCGAAGGCGATGCCCAGTTCGGCGTCGGTGCGGCGGACCGCGGCCTGGAGATCCACCAGGTTGGCCGGAACGGTGGGATCAGGATGATGATTGGGGAAAGTGCCGTCGGATTCGCAGAAGAGCGGCGTCACCTCGGCGCCGAGCTGCTGCAGCGTGGACACCGCGATGACGCTTCCCACACCGTTGCCGCAGTCGACCACTACGCGAACCGGCCGCTCCAGCTCGTTGCGCTCCACGATCGCGTCGCGGTAGCGCTGGAGCACCGAGCTGTCGGCCCGCTCCTGGCCGGTGCCGGTGTGCCAGCGTTCGGTGACGATCGCCTCCCAGAGCCCCAGGATCTCCTCGCCATGAAACGCTTCGCCGGCCAGCACCATCTTGAAGCCGTTGAACTCGGGCGGATTGTGTGAGCCGGTAACCTGCAGCCCGCCGTCGGTCCGGAGCGCCTGCACCGCAAAGTAGAGCGCCGGTGTCGGCAGCATGCCGACATCCAGGGCGGTGGCGCCGGCCTCGACGATGCCCTGGCGAACGCCGGCCGCGAGCGCCTCGCCCGAAGGCCGGTTGTCCCGGCCCACCGCGATGACCGGCGCCCGGCCCAGCTTGTCCCAGCCGGCACTGGCGAAGGCGTGGCCCAGCGCGCGGGCAAATTCAGGGCTGAGTTCGGAACCCACCAGGCCGCGAACGTCGTATTCGCGAAAGATCGACTTGGGTACGTTCATCGCCGGTTCTTCCTACCGCCCCGCGACCGCTACTCCGGTGGCGCCCAACGGCGCGGAGCTGTGGCTCGCGGCATTCACCGCAGCCGACGGCCAGAAGCCGAAAACCAGAATAGAGACGACGCAGACAGCGGTGATGAACGCGGCAGCCCGCGGAAGGACGACCGTGCCGTAGCTCTCTTCTGCCGGCGCCGGGCGCATGTACATCGCCATGATGACCGGCAGATAGTAGCCCGCCGAGATCACGCTGGTGATTACCAGAACCACCGGCAGGATCCACTGGCCCTCCGCCACCACCGACGAGATGATGTACCACTTGCCGATGAAACCGAAGGTGCCGGGGAATCCGAGCAGCGAAAGCATGCAGAGCGCCATGCCGCCGGCGAGCACCGGCCGCCGTACCGCCAGTCCGGCGATGCTGTCGAGCGTCACCTCGCGCTCGCCGCCTCGACCCATCGCGGTGAGAATGGCGAACGCTGCCAGGGTGGTGACGCCATAGGCCACCAAATACATCAGCACCGCGCCGGCACCGAGCTTGGTACCGGGCCAGACGGCGACGAGCAGGTAACCGGCATGGGCGACCGAGCTGTAGGCCAGCAGCCGCTTGAGCGACCGCTGCGCCAGAGCGATCAGGTTGCCGACGACCATCGTGAGGATGGCGAGGATCGCGACCACCGGCTGCCACAGCGACACCGCCGAGGGAAACGCCTCCATGAGAAGCCGGGTGAGCGCCAGGAATGCCGCGGCTTTGACGCCGGTTGCCATGAACCCGGTCACCGGGGTGGGTGCGCCATCGTAGACGTCGGGCGCCCACATATGGAACGGCACCGCGGCGATCTTGAAGCCGAGCCCGATCAGCAGCATCGCCAGTCCGAGGCTGGCCAGGAGTGTCAGCCGATCGCCCGCGAGCTGGGCGCCGACCAGCAGGAAGTTGGTGGCGCCGGTGGCACCGTAGGTGAGTGCGATGCCGTAGAGCAGGAAGCCGGAAGCGAACGCGCCAATCAGGAAGTACTTGAGCGCCGCCTCTGCCGAAAACGAGCTGCGGCGGTCGAACCCCGAAAGCACGTAGACGGCGACCGACATCACTTCGAGGCCGAGGAACAGGACGATGAGATCTTCGGACCCGCCCAGAAACATCATCCCTGCCGTGGCGAGAAGCACCAGCGGGTAATATTCCGGCGCCCACAATTGCTCGCGTTCGAGATAGCGCAGCGAAACCAGTACGGTCACTGCCGCCGACCCGATGAAGATCGCGTCGCCGGCGTAGCGGAAGGTGTCGAGCGCCACCATCTGTGGCAGGCCGGCGGGCGTCGGGCCCGCCGCCCAGAGCAGAATCAGGGCGATGGCACTGAGCCCCAGTCCCACCAGCGAAAGCCAGCCTGCCAACCGGCTGTCGTCGCTGGAGTGGTGGCGCCAGGCAACTACCAGGAGGACCACCAGCGCCCACCCCGATAGAACAATTTCGGGCAGCAGCGCCACGGTGATTCCGCCGGGAGTCGCCAGATCGAGGAGGTGCGGGATCATGGCCGGGCCTCCGTCGCGGGCGCAGTGCTGAAGCTGGCGGCCAGCGATCCGGCATCGCGTGGCTGACTCAATTCAATGTAGGCGCGAGCCGAGGTTTCCATGCGTCGCAGAATCGGCTTGGGATAGAGGCCGAGCCAGATGATCGCCGCCACCAGCGGCAGGACCACCACCAGCTCGCGGGCGGAAAGATCGAGCAGGCCCTGGTTTTCACTCTTGTCGAGCGGGTTGTAGAAGAGCCGCTGCACTGCCCAGAGCAGGTACGCCGCGGCGAAGATGACGCCGGTGGTGGCGATCCCCACCATCCAGGGATGCGCCGTAAAGCTGCCGAGCAGCACCAGGAACTCGCCGATGAATCCGCTCAGACCGGGGAGGCCGATCGACGCCAGCGCCACCACGGTAAAGAGCAGCGCCAGGATCGGTGTGACCTTGGCCAGGCCGCCATAGGCATCCAGCATCCGGGTGTGGCGGCGCTCGTAGAGCATGCCGATCAGGAAGAAGAGCGCCCCGGTGGCGAGCCCGTGGCCGATCATCACCATCAGCGCGCCCTGCACTCCCTGCAGCGTGCCGGCCCAGATGCCGAGCATCACGAACCCAAGGTGGCTTACCGACGAGTACGCCACCAGCTTCTTCACGTCGGGCTGGACCATCGCCACCAGCGCGCCGTAGATGATGCCGATCACCGCCAGCGTAACGATCAGACCGGTGACCCAGTGACTCAGCGCCACGCCGGGAAAGAACGGCACCGCGAAGCGGAGGAAGCCATAGGTCCCGATCTTGAGCATGACGGACGCCAGCAGCACGGAACCGGCGGTGGGCGCCTCGACGTGGGCGTCGGGCAGCCAGGTGTGGAGCGGGAAGACCGGTACCTTGATCGCGAAGGCCAGCGCAAAGGCGGCGAAGAGCCAGGGTGCCAGTGGGCCAACCCGCCAGGCGTTGTCGAGCAGGTGCTGGTAGGAGAACGACAGCACGCCGGTCATTTCGCCCACCTGCCAGACCAGCACCAGGATCGCCACCAGCATCAGCAGCGAGCCGAGGAAGGTGTAGATGAAGAACTTGATCGCGGCGTACAGCCGGTTGGGGCCGCCCCAGATCCCGATCAGGAAGTACATCGGGATCAGCATCAGCTCGAAGAAAATGTAGAAGACGAACAGATCGAGCGCGACAAAAACGCCGAGCAGTCCGGTCTCCAGCATCAGCAGGAAGACGTAGTAGAGCCGTTCCCGCCGGGTGATGTAGTGCCAGCTCGCCAGCACGCTGAGCGGCATCAGTCCGGTGGAGAGCAGCACCATGAAAAGCGAGATGCCGTCCAGCCCCACCGCATAGCTGATTCCCCACCGCGAAATCCACGGCACCGAGAAGGTGAGCTGCATTCCCGGCACCGCCGGATCGTAGGCCCACCAGAGCCCGATCGAGATGACGAACACGATCGTGGTGACCACCAGCGCCACCCGCTTGGCCATCGCCTCCGATCCGAACATCACCGGAAGGATGCCGACCAGAGGGAGGATCAGGAGGGCATGGAGGATCCAGTGCCCGTAGCCGATCGAATGGAGGAATTCGGTCATCGCCCGGTCACCCGACGACGACGCGCAGAATCCAGAGCGCGCCAATCATGAAGAGGATCACGTAGAAGCCCACCTGCCCCGATTGCAGTCTGCTGCCGACCCAGCCGAGCCCGCGGGAGAGCCGCGCCGACCCGTTCACCGCCACGCCGTCGATCAGCCCCTGGTCAACCCCGCGCCAGAGCACCACGCGGGAGAGCCAGACCAGCGGCCGCACCACCAACGCGTCGTAGATCTCGTCGATGTAGTACTTGTGGAACACCAGCGAGGCGAGGCCCACATCCGGCTGCGCTTCCCGGGCCGGCACGATCTGCCGGCGGACGGTCGCGAGATAGCCCCAGACCAGCCCCAGGAGGCCAATCACCACCGCGGCGCCGATCAGCAGCCACTCGGTGGCGCCCTCCGCCACCTGAAGGCGGAAGAACTCCGCGGCCGGCGCGGTGACCGGCTCCAGCCAGTGTTCCAGCCCGGCGCCGCCGCCGATGAACGCCGGCAGGTTGATGACTCCGCCGACCAGGCTCAGGAACGCCAGTACCACCAGCGGCCCGGTCATGGTGAGCGGAGCGTCGTGGAGATGCGACCGTTCCGTTTCGCTGGTGCGGGTTTCGCCGTGGAAGGTCATCGCCATCAGCCGCGCCATGTAGTACGCGGTGATCAGTGCGGCGATCAGGCCCATGGCATAGAACAGATAATAGATCGGGAACTGGGCGCCGCGCGCGAACGATGCGCCCAGAATTTCATCCTTGGAGAAGAAGCCGGAGAAGAGCGGGAAGCCGGAGATCGCCAGAGTCGCGACCCACATCACCACCCAGGTCACCGGCAGGTAATGCCGCAGGCCGCCCATGTTCCGCATGTCCTGGGCGTCTTCGTGGCTGTGGCTGGCGTGATAGGCCTCGTGCATCGCGTGGATGACGCTGCCGGCCCCGAGGAAGAGGAGCGCCTTGAAGAACGCATGGGTCACCAGGTGGAACACCCCGGCCGCGTACGCTCCGGTGCCGACGCCCAGGAACATGTACCCCAGCTGCGATACGGTGGAGTACGCCAGCACCTTCTTGATATCGTACTGCTTGAGGCCGATCGTCGCGGCAAAAAGCGCGGTGAGCGCGCCGATTCCAGCCACGATCATGCTGGAGATCGGGGCCATGGCGAAGAGCACGTTGGTCCGGGCGATCAGGTAGACGCCGGCGGTAACCATCGTGGCCGCGTGGATCAGCGCCGATACCGGCGTCGGGCCGGCCATGGCATCGGGCAGCCAGACGTAGAGCGGGATCTGGGCCGACTTGCCGGTGCATCCCAGGAAGAGGAACAGCGTGATGGCGGTGACGGCCGGGCCGGCCACGCCGAGCACGCCCGGCGCGCGCTGCAGCACAGTGGCGAAATCGAGCGAGCCGAAGGCCCGCCAGATCATGAACATCGCGATCAGGAATCCGCAGTCGCCGATCCGGTTGACCAGGAACGCCTTCTTGCCGGCGTCGGCGTTGACCTTGTCGGTAAACCAGAACCCGATCAGCAGATAGGAGCAGAGCCCGACCCCTTCCCACCCGACGAACAGCAGCGTAAAGCTCGATCCCAGAACCAGGATCAGCATGAAGACGACGAAGAGATTGAGATACGAGAAGTACCGCGCGTATCCCGGGTCGGCCTTCATGTAGCCGACGCTGTACAGGTGGATCAGACTGCCGACGCCGGTGATCACCAGCAGCATCACCAGTGAGAGCTGGTCGATCTGGAACCCGAAGTTGATCTGAAGATCGCCGACCGGGATCCAGCTCCAGTAGTTCACAATGATCGGATGCTCGGGCGGCGCGCCGAGGAGCTGGAAGAAGGCAGCCAGCACCACCACGAATGCCCCGATCAGCACCGCCGGCCCGACCACCGAGACGGCGGTAGTGGCGCGGGGCCGCCAGATCGAAAGCGCGCCGTTGATCAGGAAGCCGGCAACCGGCAGGGCGACAGCGAGCCAGATCCAGTGCATCGGCCCGCTCGCGGCAAGAGTAGGAGCCATCATCAGCCCTGAAGCAGGTTCATGTTCTGGAGATCGACCGAGCGCCGGTGCCGGAAGATGCCGAGAATGATCGCGAGCCCCACCGCCGCCTCAGCCGCGGCCACGGTCATCACGAACAGCACGAAAATCTGCCCGCCCATGCCATAGAGCTGGGCAAACGCGATGAACGCGAGGTTGACCGCGTTGAGCATCAGTTCGATGCACATGAACAGAATCAGAGCGTTACGCCGCAGGAGAACCCCAGCTACCCCGAGGGAGAAGAGGATCGCCGACAGCACCAGCGAGGGACCCAGGAGCATCAGACCTTCCGCTTGGCGAGGACCACCGCGCCGACCAGCGCGGCCAGCAGCAGCACCGAAGTGATCTCGAACGGGACCAGATACGTCTGAAAGAGCGGCGTGGCCAGCGCGCCGACGGCGCCCTGGTGAACCACCGCGGCATTGCTGGCGGCCGCCGCCGGGAAGACCGCCTCGGGCGGCACCGACCCGGCCGGGGCGTGGGCAAACTCCGCCGCGAGCCGCGCCGGAGTGTAGTGCCACAGCGCCAGCAGCTCGATCACCAGCAGCCCCAGCACCGCAACCGAGGCGGCCACCGCGGCCGGCCCTCGGACGTCGTCACTCCGGTGCCCCAGGTTGAGCAGCATGATCACGAACAGGAAGAGCACCAGAATCGCGCCGACATACACCAGCACCTGAAGGATGCCGATCAGCTGGGCGTTGAGGAGCACGAAGATCGCCGCCAGCGAAAACATCGTGCTCATCAGCCACATGGCGCTGGCTACCGGGCTCCGGTGGAGTACCGTCAGCACGCCGCCGATCACGGCGATCACCGCGAAGATGTAGAACACGACCTCGGTCATGATCACTCGCCCCGGGGGTCGGTGGGATCCCACAGCGTGGACACCGCGTGGGTCTGCGACTGGAGCCGCTCCAGATCGTACACGAACCGGGCCCGGCTGTACTCGGAGTTTTCGTAATGCTGGCCGACGTGAATCGCCTCTTCCGGGCAGACCTCCTGGCAGTAGCCGCAGAAGATGCAGCGAAATTCGTCGATTTCGTAGATCAGCGGATAGCGATTGCCCTCTTCGTCTTCGCCCGGAATCAGCTTGATGCAGTTGGCCGGGCAGATCTGGGGACAGAGTCCGCAGGCGACGCACTTGGAGCGTCCCCGTTCATCGGTGAGCATCCGGTGGGTGCCGCGCCACCGTGGGCTCAGCGCCCAGGCGCCGTCCTCAGTGGTCTGGGTCCGCTGCTCGGGGTACTGCATCGTCACCTTCGGCTCGAACATGTGCTTGAAGG
>DASSTY010000301.1:0-4446 GCA_035707585.1 Gemmatimonadales bacterium | reverse complement strand
TGAACAGCTACAAGCGGCTGGTGCCCGGATACGAAGCGCCGGTCAACGTGGCATGGTCGGCCCGCAATCGCTCGCCGCTGGTGCGGATTCCCGATCGGCGCGGGCTCGGCACCCGCTGTGAACTCCGGATGCCCGACCCGTCGTGCAATCCGTATCTGGCGCTCACCGTCCAGCTTGCCGCCGGGCTGGATGGGCTGGAGCGCGAGCTCCCCGCCCGCGAGCCGGTCAACCGGAATATCTGGAAGATGAGTTACCGCGATCGCCGCAAGTACAAGATTGACGATCTTCCCGGCGACCTGAACGAGGCGCTGACCGCGCTGGAAAAAGATCCCGTCGTGACCGCCTCACTCGGCGAGCACATCACCGAGCGGTTCCTCGAAGCCAAGCGCGCCGAGGTACTGCGCTACCGGGAACAGGTGACGCCGTGGGAGGTGGAGCAGTATTTGGGGAGATATTAGGGGAGACGGACGGGCGGACGGACGGACGGACGGGCGGACGGGCGGACAGACGGGAGGACGGGAATGGGGCGCGGGTGGATCCGACGGCTGTCATCCTGAGCTGAGCGAAGGATCTCGCCCGCGGTAACCGGTAAGCCGTAGCGCGCTCCGGTCGCTCAGCCGACTACCGACGTCATCCAAGATCCCTCGACTCCGCGGCCTCACGGCCGCTCCACTCGGGATGACGGGCGCGGTGCTCGGGATGACACCATTGCCGGTCCACCTCCCGATTTTCCGTCCGTCCGTCCGCCTGTCCGTCCGCCCGTCCGTCCGTCCGCCAGTCCGCCAGTCCGCCTGTCCGTCTCCCCCCTCACGACCCACGACTCACGACTCACGACCCGCTTCCCGCTTCCCGTTTCCCGCCCCAACCCCCCCATCCCCCTCACCGCAAGCCGGCTCGCGGCGTAGACCGCGGCGAGGCCGAGTGGCAGGATCGAGGCGGCGATGGTAAGGGTGGCGCGGCGGGTGAGGCGAATCGGACCGAATGATCGAAGCGGCACGGACGGGGCGGTTGCTTCGTGGCCCCCACGGAATTCGAGGCAGGTGGTTGGGAAGGGGAGCAGCCTGCCGCCGAGGTCGAGCAGGACCATTCCGGGGCGAGAGTCTTCTCGGCGGCGGCCCGGGCGTACGTCGTACCAGCGGGTGGGGTCTACGTCTCCGGGTATGATGACCTGCGATGCGAGCACTCGCGCCTGGCGAAGGCCCGGGTCGGAACATTGCAGCATCCAGCGAATCCTGCGTTCGGTATCTCTTGGGGTCCCATGTATTGGGAGCGAACAGCAGGACAATACACTTCTCCGGGCACCCCGTCCAGTCGATCGGTGAGAATCGGGTCAGCCGGCCAGCGGACTGGTGATCGTGAGCGTGCCGGCGCGATCTGAACGGGGTGCCGGGCCGGGAGTGCGAGGCAGGGTTACCGCCACCCGGAGGCCGCCGAGCGGACTTCGGGTCGCTTCGATTCGGCCGGCGTGCACCGCCGCGATCGCCGCCGAAACGGTGAGGCCGAGCCCGGCGCCGGCGGCGCGGCCGCGCGCTTGGTCGTTGCGGAAGCCCAGCTCGAAGAGCCGCGGCATGGTGGCTTCGGGCACTCCCGGTCCGCCATCTTCTACCAGATAGCGGATCGTGTTCGCCTCCGGTTCTACCGCCACCCGGATCGGCGTGCCCGGCGGGGTATGCTGCAGCGCGTTCTGGAGGAGTTCGCGAAGCTGCAGCGCGACCATCCGGCGATCGGCCTCCAGCACAGCGCTCTCGGGCAGGCTCGCTTCGATGTTGGCGCCGGCATGCTCCCTCACCTGCGATACCGCTTCGGCGGCGACCTCGGCCAGGTCGAACGAGGTATGGTGCGGCACCAGTGCGCCGGCCTGGAAGCGGGCCAGCAGCAGGAGCGCTTCGCTCATCAGCGCCAGCCGGTCGATCTCTTCGAGATTGCTTGCCAGAATGCTGCGATACTGTTCGGCGGTGCGCTCGCGGAGCAGGGCGCCCTCGGTGTTGCCGCGGAGCACAGTGATCGGTGTTCTCAGGTCGTGGGCCAGGTCGGCCACCAGCCGGCGCTGCCAGTCGAATGCGCGGTCCACCCGTGCCAGCAGATCATTCAGTACTTCTACCAGCTCATCGGTCTCCCGGCTCCGCCCGGCCGCCTGGATCCTCTGTCCTACCGTGCCCGCCTCCAGCCGTCTGGTCTGCTCGGCGATACGGGTGACCGGCCGAAGCGCGTCGCGCGTGAGCAGGGCCGAACCGGCCAGCGCCAGGAGCGTTGCCGCCAGCGCCAGGGCGGCGAACTGCCAGCGCAGGCTCTCCAGCCGCTCTTCCAGCGGGACCAGTGACGCCGCCACCTGGAGCGTCTGGCCGGCGCCGTGCGGCACTCGGACGGTGAGCGAGCGAACCCGGCCGTGACCAGCCCAGGAAATGGTGCGGAGCGATCCGAGACTGTCGGCGAGGCCAGTCAGGCCGATCGAGTCGGCCGGCAGACCGCCCGCCTCTGCCACATTGGTGCGAATGATCCGGCCGGTGGAATCCCGCAGCACCGCAAACCGGTTGACCGCCTGGATGAAGTCGGGGAGCGGCGCAGTGCCCTGGACTGGAAGCGCCCCCGACTGCGCCAGCGCCGCCAGTTCCAGCGCGGCGCCGCTCCGGAGCGCCTGATCGAGCTGATCGGAGATAATCGTGCGAAGGTGGACGTATCCCCACGCAGCCGCCAGCAACAACGTCAGGAATACCGTTGCCGCCACCCGCCAGGCGACCGTCGCTACCAGTGGGCGGGAGCTGCTCGGCGTCACCGGTCGGTGCCGGCCAGCGCGTCCAGCCGTCCCAGGAGGTCGGCCAGGCGAAATGGTTTGGTGATGTAATCGTTGGCGCCGGCGGCCAGGCCGGCAGAGATGTCCTCGGCGCTGTCGCGCGCGCTCACCAGCAGGATCGGGACGGCGCTCCCGGCCCCACGGACCTGCTGGATGATTTCGGGCCCGCTTAGTCCCGGCAGCATGTGGTCCAGCAGCACGGCATCGAAGCCGCCGGCCAGGATCTGCTCGGGCGCACCGGTGCCTTCGCCGAGGACAGTGACCTCGTGCCCCTCGTCGCGCAGCACGGCCGCCATGAACGCAGCCACCTTGGCGTCGTCTTCAATCACCAGATACCGCATACCGACGGAAACTTAAGCGCGCCGTTTGAAGGAGGTGTGAAGGGACCATGAATCCCTGATTGCAATCGGGCCGAGGCCGGGGCGGAACAGGATTGACAGCCCGTCGGCCAAATGATAGCGTGATCGCGGACGTCTCCCCACAACCGAGATCCCCTCTCCCGTCTTTCTCCGACGGGCCCCAAGGAGTCCCCGATGCGATATACAGTCCTGCTCCCGGTTGCGCTCTGCGCAGTGTCGTCGGTCCTGGCCGGGTGCAGCGGTCAGGCAGATGCGGCGCGCGAAAAGTCCGCTCCCCAGACCGCCGCGGCGCCGGCCGGCCAGCCCCAGGTTCTGGTGATCCACGCCCGGGACTTTGCGTTCGACGCTCCCGACACAGTCACAGCCGGCCTGACCACCATCCGGCTGATCAACGACGGCCCCGATTACCATCACGCGCAGCTCATCCGGCTGGCGTCCGGCCACAGCATGCCCGAAATGATGGACTCGCTCAAGAGCCATCAGGCGCTGCCGACGTGGGCCACCGAAGTTGGCGGCCCCAATTCAGCCGGGCTTGCCGGGACCGAAAGCCAGGCCACGCTCATGCTCGATCCGGGTGCCTATGCGGTGCTCTGCATGATCCCCAGCGCCGGCGGCGTCCCTCACTTTGCGGAGGGAATGGAGCGGGCGCTTACCGTCCTGCCATCGCCCGACACGACGGCCCAGCTTCCGGCGGCCGACATGGAAGTCGATTTGGCGGACTACGCGTTTACGCCTTCCACGCCGTTTACCGCCGGAACTCACGTGATCCGGTTCCGCAACACCGCCGCTCAGGCACACGAGGCCGTTTTCATTCGACTCAACCCCGGCAAGACACCGGCCGACTTCGATAAGTTCGTGATGGATCGCAAGGGAGACGCGCCCGCGGAGCTGGTCGGTGGCGTCACCTCGCTGGCGCCCAACGCCACGGCCGATGCCAGGGTGACGTTCACTCCCGGGCGGTACGCCATTCTCTGCTTCGTCCCGGACAGGAAGGATGGCAAGCCGCATGTGATGCACGGAATGGTCAAGGAGTTCACCATCAGCTGATCAGGCTGCGCTCGTATTTCTCCTCGATTACGTCGCTGCCCCACCGCTGGCCCGGTTGTTCCTCGGTGCGTTCAAAGCCCACCGCGCGGTACAGCCGGGCCGCCGCTTCCAGGGCGCTCACCGTCCAGAGCACGATTCGGCGATAGCCCGCCGCGCGGCTGAATTCGATTGCCGTATCGAGCAATCGCCGGCCGAGCCCCCGGCCGCGCGCCGATGGGTCGACCAGAAACCAGCGAAGCTGGGCAGTGG
>DASSTY010000300.1:0-2901 GCA_035707585.1 Gemmatimonadales bacterium | reverse complement strand
GACCTGTTTGAGTACCTCAGGCGAAACAGCGGTCATCAGTCGCGTGCCTCACGGTGCGCGCACCGCGCCGAGCACTCGCCGCACCACGTCGTCGCTGGTGGTATCCTCGGCTTCGGCCTCGAAGGTCATCACGATCCGGTGACGCAGCACATCGGGTGCCAGCGCGCGAACGTCTTCGGGCGTGACATATTGCCGGCCTCGGAGAAAGGCATGAGCCCGCGCCGCCTGGGCCAGCGCGATCGACGCCCGCGGTGAACCGCCGAATGCAATCAGCGGCTTGAGCTCCGGCAGCCCCACCACACCGGGATCGCGGGTGGCGCGCACCAGATCGACGATGAAATCCACCACTTTCTGATCGAGATACAAACCGGCGATTTCATCCCGCGCCGCGAGGATCGCCGACGGTGTGAGCAGCCGTTCGACCGGGATCTGATGCCCCGAACTCATCCGGAGCAGCACTTCCTTTTCTTCATCGCGGGTAGGATAGCCCACCCGCACCTTGAGCATGAACCGGTCGAGCTGCGCCTCGGGAAGCGGATAGGTGCCTTCCTGCTCGATCGGGTTCTGGGTGGCGAGCACCAGGAACGGCTCCTCCAGCGCGAAGGTGTTCCCGCCGATCGTCACCTGATGTTCCTGCATCGCCTCGAGCAGCGCCGCCTGGACCTTGGCCGGCGCGCGGTTGATCTCGTCGGCCAGAATGATCTGCGCGAAGAGCGGCCCCTTCTTGACGTTGAATTCCTGGGTCCGCGGATCGAACACCATGGTGCCGATCAGATCGGCCGGCAGCAGATCGGGGGTGAATTGTACCCGTGAGAACGATGCGTCGATGATCTCGGCGAGGGTGCGCACCGCCAGCGTCTTGGCGAGTCCCGGCACACCCTCCAGCAGAATGTGTCCCCCGGTGAGCAGGCCGATCAGCAGGCGATCGATCATCACGTCCTGGCCGACGATCCGACGGGAAACCTCGCCCACTACGCGCTGAAGCCGGCTGGCGTCGATCGACGAATCCGGTTCTGGAGTCGTCACACTCATCGATTCTGCTCAAGCGGCACGAAAGCACTCCTTCCAGGGGATCTTTCCAAGATAGCCAACGACAGCGCCGCGAATCACTCGTCCGGCTCGAGTCCGATCGCATGGTACAGCGCCGCTTCTTCGGCCGGAGTGAGCGGGCGGGACCGGCCCGATGGCAGATCGCCCAGGCGCACGGGACCGTAGCTCAGCCGGGCGAGGCGATCCACCTTGAGGCCCATCGCTTCGCACCAGCGGCGCACTACCCGGTTGCGGCCTTCGGCCAGCGTCACGTCGACGATGCTGCGCCCTTCCTTGCCCGGCCGCACCCGGACCGCCGTGGGCGCCACCGGCCGGCCGTCCAACTCGACCCGGCGATGCACCAGGTCGGTCACTTCGGCGGTGGGCCGGCCATGCACCAGCGCGGTGTAACGGCGGGGAATCCGATAGCGAGGATGAGTGAGCCGATGCACCGCCTCGCCATCGGTGGTGAGCAGCAGCAGCCCGGTGGTCATGATGTCGAGCCGGCCCACGTAGGTGAGCCCGGCCGAATCCTTGATGAAATCGAAGACCGTCCGCCGGCCGGCTTCGTCATCCGCAGTAGTGACCACGCCGAGCGGCTTGTTGAACGCCAGCCAGCGGCGGGTGCGGACCTGAACCGCCTTGCCGTCTACCGTGATCCGCTGCGTCGCGGGATCGACCTTCATCCCCAGCTCAGCGCGGCGGCCGTCCACCCGCACGCGACCGCCCCGGATCAGTTCTTCGGCGGCTCGGCGCGATGCGACGCCAGCGCGTGCCAGCGCCCGCTGGAGCCGCATCTCGGTCACGATTCGGCCTCGACCGCCGCGGCGGCGTCGCGCGCCGCCTGCTCGTCTTCCTCGCTGGGACGATGCGGCTGCAGCGCAATGGTCAGCTCGTCGGTGCGGGGCAGATCGGCCAGATCGTTGAGACCCAGCAGTTCGAGGAACAGCGGCGCCGTGCCGTACAGCAGCGGCCGTCCCAGCCCTTCACTGCGCCCCACCACTTCGATGAGTCCGCGCTCCTGCAGGGTGCGCAGCACGCCCCCCGCCGATACCCCGCGGATCTCCTCGATTTCGGCCCGCCCCACTGGCTGCCGGTAGGCGATGATCGCCAGCGTTTCCAGAGTGGCCGCGGTGAGCTTGGGCGTGCGCCCCGCAAACTGGGCCCGCTCGATCACTGCGGCGAACGCCGGGCGAGTCAGGATCTGGTAACCCCCGGCCAGTTCCACCAGCTCGATCCCGTGCTGGTCGAAGTCGTAATGCTCTCGAAGCTGCTCCAGCGCAGTGCGGACATCGGCGGCGGTAGCCTCGGGATCCAGCAGCAGGAGCTCTTCGCTGGTGAGCGGGCGGGCCGCGGAGAAGAGCGCGGCTTCAATCAGTTGGGCGAGTGGTGTCACGGCTGATTCTCATTGGCGCGAACGGCGTCGGCTGGAGGAGGCGAACATTCCCTCGACGGGCGAGTTCGAGCAGTGCCAGAAGGGTGGAGAGCAAATCGACGATCGTGGGGTGCGGTCCCAATGCTTCGCGCCAGCCGATCTCTTCCCGCTCGCTCAGGAGGAGTTCGATCCTGGTCGTCGCAGCTTCGATGTTGAGAGGACGGGCCACCACCCGATGGAGCACCGGCGACGGAATCGCCGCGATGGCGCGCTCCACCGCCTGGAGCAGCTCCAGGATATCGAGGGTGATCGGCGGCGGCGGAAGCTCGGGCGGAGCCGGCAGGTATCCGCGAGCATACTGCTCCGCCCGCCGCTCCGCCGCGCGCCCCATCCAGATCGCGATCTCCTTGATCTGCTGGTATTCGAGCAGCCGCCGCACCAGCTCGGCGCGGGGGTCTTCCCACCCCTCTTCGTCGTCCCGCCGCGGCAGCAGCATC
>DASSTY010000299.1:0-3517 GCA_035707585.1 Gemmatimonadales bacterium | reverse complement strand
AGATCATCGGCAGCGCGGAAGGGAGAGGCGCATGAGCCGCGGCGTCGGCTGGAAGGCGTGAAGGGCGGCGCCAAGGACGAAGCGCTCCAGCTCGATCGGGTAATCCACGAGCGGGTCCGGCTCGCCATCGTGAGTGCACTGGCAGTCAACGAGTCGCTCTCGTTCAACGATCTCAAGCGGCTGCTGGATACCAGCGACGGCAACCTCAGCGTGCACGCCCGGAAGCTGGAGGATGCCGGCTATCTCCGCTGCACCAAGTCGTTCGAGGGACGAGTGCCGCGGACCGACTACCGGCTCACCGCCGAAGGCCGGCGCGCGCTCGAGCGTTATCTCGACCATATGGAGCGGCTGATCCAGGCCACCCGGGAGCGGTGAGCCCCCGGGATCTTTTTTTTTTGACAGGTGACTTTATGACACAAAGTAGATTGCGACCTGCCGCGCCGGCCGGCCTCCACGTCGGCATCATCATGGACGGCAATGGGCGCTGGGCGGTTCGCCAGGGGCTCTCGAGAACCGCCGGTCACCGCGCCGGCGCGCAGACGGTACGGCGGGTGGTGGAGGCGGCGCCCGGCCTGGGCATCGGCACGCTCACGCTCTTCGCCTTTTCGGCCGATAACTGGCAGCGGCCCCAGCGAGAGGTCGGCTGGTTGATGCGGCTGTTCCGGCAGTATCTCCGGCAGGAAACGCCCCGCTGCGTTGCTAATGGTGTACGGCTGTCGGTGATCGGCCGGCGCGACCGGCTCCCCGCCGGGCTCGGCGCGGCGATCGAGCGCGCCGAGGCCGCTACGGCGGAGGGGGAGCGGCTGCATCTGCGGATCGCGGTGGACTATTCGGCGCGCGATGCCATTCTCCGCGCAGCGCAGTGCCTCCCGGCCGACACGGTGCCGACCCGCGAACTCTTTGCCCGATTGGTCAGCGTGGTAGACCATGGCGGCGCGGCCGCTTCGCCGGTGGACCTGCTGATCCGAACCGGCGGCGAACGCCGGCTCAGCGATTTTCTCCTCTGGGAATGCGCCTACGCCGAGCTCTTGTTCCTGCCGGCGATGTGGCCCGACTTTACCGCCGATGATCTGGCGCTGGCCATCGCGGAGTTCCACGCCCGCGACCGTCGGTTCGGCCGAGTCACCACTGAGCCGCTGCCGGCGGGCCTGCATGCGTAGGAGCGGGTATACTCCGGGCTGGCAATCGTCCCCAGCTACGGAGCAGAACGATGTCGCAAGGTGGTTACCAGACCGCTCTGATTACCGGGGCAACCAGCGGAATCGGGCTCGAGCTGGCGCGACTGGCAGCGCGAGACGGGCATCGCCTCGTGATCGTGGCACGGCACGAAGATGCGCTTCGGCGAACCGCCGATGAGCTGCAGCGCTCCGGGGCCGCCGGCGTAATCATCATCCCGCTCGATCTGAGTGAATCGGCATCGGTCGGGGCGCTGGTGGGCCGGCTCGCGGCGGAGCAGCTGGCGCCCGATCTGCTCATCAACAACGCCGGCTTCGGTGCGGTCGGGGCAGTAGCCGATCTCGACCCAGAGCTGCTGCACCGAATGATCGAGCTCAACATCACGGCACTCACTCGGCTGACCCGCGCGCTGCTCCCCGGCATGCTGACACGGGGCTCCGGCCGGATCCTCAACGTGGCATCTACCGCGGCGTTTCAGCCCGGCCCATTCATGGCCGTGTACTACGCCAGCAAGGCGTATGTGCTGTCGTTCTCGGAAGCGCTGGCGGAAGAGCTGCGAGGAAGCGGCGTAACGGTTACGACCCTCTGTCCCGGCCCGACCCGTACTGAATTTGCGGAGCGGTCGGGCGCGCGCAGCACGCCGCTCTTCCGCTCCGGAGTGGTGATGGAGGCGGCGCCGGTGGCCCGCGCCGGCTATGAGGGCATGATGAAGGGGCGCCGGGTGGTGATCACCGGTGTGCTCAATCGGCTGCTGGCTTTCGGCACCCGACTGGTACCGCGGCGGCTCGCCACCCGGATCAGCCGAGCCACTATCACCGCACGGCTCGGCTGATTTACAGCGTTATCAGAAACCGATCTGCACTCCCAGGCGGATCCGCCTAGGGTCGCCGGTGAACTCCTGGATGCCCCGCGTCGTGAGGTAGAACGCTTCGCTGGCGCGCTGCTGTTCGTCCAGAGAAAAGACGTGGTCGCCGTTGCCCCAGCGTTCCTCCGCCTGGAGGAGGTAGAGGCAGTCGGGAGTGGCGGACTCGCCTCCGACGCTCACGAAATCGGCGCAGCCACTGCGGCCGGCTCCTCCGAACGTCAGGTCGATCGCACCGGTGGCGGTGTTGTAGACGTTGTTCCGGTTAGCTTCCTGAGCAAAGCTGGCGCTATCCTGTCGAAACGTTACCGACTCCTGCAACGGATCCTCCACCTTTCCGCTGGTGGCGAGGAGGCGGACGATATTGCGCGTGTTGAGGAGGTTGCGGGCATCGAGATACAGCGTCAGCGCTCGGCCGCCGAGCGTGACGTTTTTCGTGATCCGAAGATCGAGGCGATGGGTGGTCGGGAGGCGCCGAGCGTCATCGTTACCAGCCAGGCCATCGACATTGTTACAGATGCCCAGCAGGCCGCCGCAATAGACGCTGCCAGATTCGATCCGATAGGTGGCGTAGGCGCCAAGTCCGCGAAGCAGACCGCTGGAGCTCGGCCCGCTGCGAGCGCTGCGGGGGTAGTAAGCCAGGGTCGCGCTGAACGTCTGGGGATGGCTGTTGGTGAATGGAAGCTGCATCGCTGGCGCGGGGGGGAAAGTCCGCGCTGGAAGAGTTGCCTTGCCGTCCTGGTATGAATAGCTCAGCATGCCGGTAAGCAGCGAGGATACCCGTTGCGATATCCGCACGTCGATGCCCCGGATCCTCCCCACGTCATCCACGCTGTGATACTCCCGGATGTCCTGCATGCTGTTGCGGACCGGATCGTAGACGGTGACAGGCCCCGAGCGCGCCATGACCTGCAGATTTCGCTGGTAGCCGGCGATGTCGAGCACCGATCCATTCCCCACCAGATAGGTGAGCCCCGCCTCCCAGATCGCCGAGCGATTGAACTGCAGGGCGGTGCCGAAGACGTTGCTGGTATTGGTCGCCTGAATGTCGGTATTGAGCCCGCTGTACAGCATGGCGAAATCGGGTGCCGCAACTTCCTGAGCGTACCCCAGTCGCAGGCTCGTGCGGGGCGATGCGCGGTAGCCCAACTGGATCCTGGGACTGAGGCGGGCCTGGCTGCCGTCGAATACGCGGGCCGCCGACGGGTTGTCCGGGTCGAACCCATCAGCCGAGGAGATCCGTGGGAAGAAGACCTTGCCGCCCTCTGGCGTGGCGTACTCCGGTCTGGCCGCCCGCGAATTGAAATAGTCATAGCGGAGGCCAAGCTTCAGCTGCATGGCGCCCCCGGTCACCTGATCTTCAACCCAGAGCGCTCGCTGAATCGGCCGCTGTCGATACACACTACCGAACGCCTGCGACGTCAACTCGTAGCTGTAGTAGTCAACCGAGTAGTTGGTGAAGTTACCGCCAACCGTAAT
>DASSTY010000298.1:0-2500 GCA_035707585.1 Gemmatimonadales bacterium | reverse complement strand
GCCCCACGCTGAGCATTGGCGCCATGCTACGGACCGATCACAACGTGAAGGTCGACATCGACTCCACCAGGCTGACCCAGGTGGATCTCCCGATCAGCGCCGGCGCCGGAGTGCAGTGGCGCTCTTCGCGGCTTACCATTGCCGGGCAAGCGCTCTGGCGGAGCTGGTCCGATGCCAACGCCGACATCACCACCCTCGACGGCTACGGCTCTTTCAATACGATCGACCTGGGTGGCGGCTTCGAATACATCCGGAACCCGCGGCGCCGCTATCAATTTCCGATCCGGCTGGGTGTCCGGTACAGCACCCTTCCATTCGCCATCACTCCCGGAGTCCAGCCGCATGAGCTGGAGCTGTCGGTGGGGACCGGCACCCGCTTCGCGGCTCAGCGGGGCGGAATCGATGTTGGTCTGGAACGAGCTGTCCGCTCCGGCGGCGGCTACCACGAGCGGGTCTGGCGGGTGCTGATCGGCATCACCGTGCGCCCATGAGCGGGGCTATCTTTTCGGCATGAGCAAGCGCGTCTACATCGAGACCTACGGCTGCCAGATGAACGTGGCCGACACCGAGCTGATGTTCGGGGTGCTGGGGCGCGAGGGTTATGCCCGGACCGACGAACCGGCAGAGGCCGACGTGATGCTGCTCAACACCTGCGCGGTGCGTGACAACGCCGAGCAGCGGGTGGTAGGACGGGTAGGCGAACTGCAGCGGTTCAAGCGAGGGCACACCGTATTGGGGGTCGTGGGCTGCATGGCGCAACGGCTGGGGCCGCGGCTGCTGGAATCAGCTCCCAAGGTGGACCTGGTGGTGGGGCCGGACGCGTACCGAAACCTGCCGCAGCTGCTGGAATTCGCGGCCGGCGGCCAGCGCATGGCCGACACCGAATTCCGGTCCTGGGAACACTATGAGGACGTGCCGCCGGTGCGGGACGCCGGTCCGACTGCGTTCGTGACGGTCCAGCGTGGCTGCGATTATCGATGCACGTTTTGCATCGTTCCGACCACCCGCGGACCGGAGCGGAGTCGTAAGTTGGCGGATGTCGTGCGCGAAGTCGAAGAGCTGGCCGCCCAAGGCACCACCGAGGTTACGCTGCTCGGCCAGACCGTCAACAGCTATCACGACGGCGAGCATGACTTTGCCGATCTGCTTCGCGCGGTCGGCGGTATCGAGGGAATTCGGCGGGTCCGGTTTACCAGTCCGTACCCCACCGACTTCACCGAGCGGGTGGTGGCTGCCATGGCGGAAACGCCGGCGGTGTGTCCCCACGTTCACCTGCCGGTACAGAGCGGGTCGGATGCGGTGCTCCGCCGGATGCGCCGGCGCTACACCAGGGCGCAGTATCTCGAGGTGGTGGCGCGACTGCGGCAGGGGATTCCGGGTGTCACTTTTTCCACCGACATCATCGTCGGCTTTCCCGGAGAAACCGAGGAACAGTTTGCCGAAACGCTGTCGCTGGTGCCCGAGGCCGATTTCGACGACGCCTACACTTTCCGCTACTCGGTGCGCGAAGGGACCCCGGCGGTCAAGCTGGCCGCTCGCGACGGGGTGCCCGACGACGTGGCGGCGGAGCGGCTCCAGCGGCTCATCGCCGTGGTGCGCCGCAACGCCCGGCGCAAGAATCTCGAGCGGGTGGGCCAGATCCACGAGGCACTGGTGGAGCGTCCGGCCCGCCGGGGCGGACTCATGCTGGGCCGCACTCCCGGCAATCATCTGGTGCTGCTCGATCTTCCGCCCGATGCGATTGGACAGTACCATACGGTGCGGCTCACCGGCACCACCGGATCTACGTTCACCGGCGAACTGGTCCGTTCCTCGTCACGCCTCGCGGTGCTATGATCGAAAACCTGGTCGAAGAACATGTGATCAGCGCGTACGAGCAGCTCCGCTCGCATTTTCCCGAGTTCTGCGGATGCGATGTGTGCCGGAGCGATGTGCTGGTGTATGCGCTGAACCGCCTGCCCGCGCGCTACGTTGCCAGCCGGAGCGGCTCGATCATCACCGAGCTCAACCTGGACCGCGATCAGAGCCGCGCGCAAATCGAGGTCATGCTGATGGAGGCGTTCGCCATAGTCGGGCGTACTCCGAGGTGCGGAAGGGAGCGTCCTGCTCCGGAGGCCGCGCCGGGCTGATCAGGCGGCGGTGAAGCCGCGCCTCACCCATCTGCTGCCACTCGCCTACGGGGCCGGTCTATTGACCGGCCTCGCGCATTTTGGGGCCCCGGCCGGCGTTGCGATGGTTGTCGCCGCGGTGCTCACGGCCAAGCTCGACGCGATCCGCGCCCCGGCGATTTCCCTCCTGCTCCTGATCGCAGCCGTCGGCTGGGGCTCGGGACGGATGGCATGGGGGCGCGAGCAGATCGGCTGCGCCGCAAGGCTGCCGGCGCGCCGGATGACGCTCCGGGTGCGGCTGGCGGAACCGGCGGTGCCGGAACCGGGTCGATTGGAGGTCCACCCACTGGCCGGTTGCCGCGGGGAGGTGACGGCGCGCTGGCCGGCCCGCC
>DASSTY010000297.1:0-3433 GCA_035707585.1 Gemmatimonadales bacterium | reverse complement strand
CGAGCGGACGATTGGAAGACGGACCATTGGAAGACGGACCTTCGGTGGACGGGCCTTTCGGCGGACGGACCTGCGGCGGACGGAACGGCGGTCCGTCATTCCGTCCAACGAGGTTCCGTCCTACGCAGCCCCCTACTCCGCCAGTGCCTTCCCGAGCCGATACCAGAACTCCGCTGCGTCGTGAAACGCCTTGACCCCGATCCGCTCGTCGCGGCCGTGGGCGCGGACGTCGCCGATGGCATCGAACACCGCGCCGACGCCGTAGGTCGGGATCCCGACACCCCGGACGTAGGTGCCGTCGGTGGCACCGGTCGACATCTCGGGAACGACCACCGCGCCGGGCCACATCTGCGCCACCAGCTTTTCGATCGGCTGCATGATGTCGGGACGAAGCGGTGAGGCGGGGCCGCCGGTCTCGACATGTTCCACCTGAGATACATGAACCGCCGTATCGGCCACCACGCGATTGAGCGTCGCCTCCACCGTGTCGAGCGACTCACCGGGCATCACCCGGCAATTGACCGTCGCTACCGCCGTCTGCGGCAGCGCGTTGTCGGCGTGGCCGGCGGCGAGCCGAGTCGCGACACAGGTGGTGTGCAGCAAGGCGTTGTAGACCGGCTCCGCCTCGGAAAGCCGGCGCGCGGCCGCGGTGTCGCCCTGCACTACCGCCCGCATCTCTCGACCCACCTCGGACGACTCCACCCCGGCGGTCCGCTCGAAGTAGGCCCGCGTCGTCTCGTTCAGCTCCACCGGGAACTGATGATGTGCCAGCCGCAGCAGGCCGTCGCTGAGCTGGTAGATCGCGTTCACCGGTCGAGGCACCGAGCTGTGGCCGCCACGGTTGTGCACCGTGAAGAGGTAGCTCTGATACACCTTCTCCGCCGTCTGCACCGAGAACGACACCGGCTTGCCGTTGCGCAGTTCGCCGCCGCCGGCATCGGTGTTGAGGGCGTAATCCGCGTCGACCAGATCACGATGCTGCTTCACCAGATTCTGGATCGAACCGCTGACGGTTTCTTCGTCGCCGGTAAGCGCGATGATCAGATCGCGCGAGGGAGTCCACCCCTCCCGCTTCCAGCGAATGACGTTGGCCACCAGAATCGCGGCGCCGGATTTGTCGTCCAGCACACCTCGACCGTAGTACCAGCCGTCGATTTCGCGAAAGACCCAGGGATCGAACGACCAGTCGGCGCGTGATGCCGGCACCACGTCGAGGTGGGCCAGCATCAGGATCGGCTTCCTGGCGCTGCCGCCCTTACCGCGGTACCGCGCCACCAGGGCGAACTTCCCCGGCGGGCCCTCGATCACTTTCACATCGGCCTTGGGAAATCCGGCCGCGATCAGCCGCTGAGCCATGGCGTTGGCGGCGCGATCGGTGTTGCCGGCCGAATCGGTGGTGGGGATTTCCACCAGCTGTTTGAGGATCGCGGTCTCGAGCGAGTCGGCGGCGCGGGACTGGGCCGACGCCCCGGCGGGCGCCAGCACCAATGCCAGCGCCAGGAAGATGCGGGATGGAGTAGTCATGCGGGATAAGATTCCGCCAACCTGGATGTTCAGCAAGGGGCCCTTCCGGCGCGGCAGATCTGCCCGCGCGCCACGCGGCCCCGCATACTACGTCAGACCACTGTAATTCTTGCCGGCCGGCCGCTCACGCCCGCGCCGCGATCCGAGGAGACTGTGCCTCAGCTCTCTAAGAGACTAGCGCTCGTCGCCCTGCTTGCCCTGCCCGGTCGCGCGGTGGCGCAGTCGCCGCTGCCGCCCTACCGCAATCCGCGCCTGCCGGTCGCGGAGCGGGTGCAGGATCTCCTCTCGCGAATGACGATCGACGAGAAGTTCTGGCAGCTCTTTGCCGTGCCCGGTGATCTCGACGATTCAAGCGATGATTATTCGCACGGCATCTTCGGATTGCAGATCGCACCGGCCGATACCAGCGGTGCACCGGGCGCGATCGCGGCGGCGCACGCCGCGCGAATCGATTCGATTCAGCGGTACTTCGTAGAACACACTCGGCTGCACATCCCGATCATTCCGCTGGATGAGGCGGTGCACGGACTCAAACGCCCCGGCGCAACCAGTTTTCCGCAGGCGATCGCGTTGGCGGCTACCTGGGATACCGCGCTGGTGGGCGATGTCGCCGCGGCGATCGCGAGCGAGGTGCGGAGCCGGGGGCTTCGGCAGGTGCTGTCGCCGGTGGTGAACATCGCGAGCGATGTGCGCTGGGGGCGTACCGAGGAGACCTTTGGCGAGGATCCGGTGCTGTCGTCCGCCATGGCCGGCGCGTTCGTTGGCGCGATGGAACGCGCGGGAGTGATCGCGACGCCCAAGCACTTCGTCGCCAACGTGGGTGAGGGCGGGCGCGACAGCTACCCGGCCGAGTGGAGCAGGCGCACACTGGAGGAGCGGTTCTTTCCGCCGTTTCGCGCGGCGATTGCACAGGGCCACGCCCAGGCGGTGATGAGTGCGTACAACTCGGTGAATGGAATCCCCGCCTCGCAAAATCGCTGGCTGCTCACCGATGTGCTCCGCGGCGACTGGGGCTTCGATGGGTTCGTCATTTCCGATCAGGCGGCGACCGCAGGACCCACGGTGCTGCAGCACACCGAAGCGAGTACCGCCAGCGCAACTGAGCATGCGCTCGAAGCGGGACTCGACGTGATCTTCCAGCCGAGTTACCGCCAGTACCGGCCCTACCTCGCCGCGATCAAGAGCGGGCGAATTCCACAGCGCGTCATCGACAGCGCCGTTGCCCGGGTGCTCCGGGCCAAGTTCTCACTGGGGCTCTTTGACCATCCGTATGCCGATCCAGCCGAAGCGGGCCGGGTGAATGGCAGCGCCGAGCACCGCGCGCTGGCGCGCCGGGCTGCGCGCGAGGCGATCGTGCTCCTGCGCAATCGCGGTGGGACGCTTCCGCTCTCCTCCAACGTGGGCTCGGTGGCACTAATCGGCCAGGATGCGATCGAAGCCCGGCTCGGCGGCTACAGCGGGCCGGGCGTGCATCCGGTTTCCATTCGCGATGCGTTGCAGTCGCGGCTCGGCGGTGCGATGCGCTATTCGCCGGGTGTCAGCCGGATCGACACCCAGTACGTCACCGTGCCGGCGGCGTTCCATGCTGAGTACTTCGACAACCCGCGGCTGGAGGGTGCGCCTGGTGCGGTGCGGACTGACAGCGCGATCGATTTTCACTGGACAATCACGCCGCCGGCACGCGGCATCGACCAGGACTGGTACAGCGTGCGATGGACCGGGCGGATCGACGTGCCGGCCGGCGACACCGTGCATCAAATCGGCGTCGTGGGCGATGATGGCTACCGACTCTATCTCGATGATTCGCTGATCGTGAATGACTGGACCAAACGATCGTTCGGTAGCCACCTCGCCCAGGTTGCGCTGCTGCCGGGGAGCAGTCATACCGTTCGGTTGGAGTATTTCGAGA
>DASSTY010000296.1:0-3497 GCA_035707585.1 Gemmatimonadales bacterium | reverse complement strand
TCACTGAACAGCGGGTGGTGCTCTGGTCCGCCGCGATGGATGGCGATCCGATTGCGCAGGTGGCGCGTGAGACGCACGGCGCCATTGCGCTGGTGGTGGGCAATGAGGGAGCCGGTGTCAGTGACGACGTGGCGCGGATGGCGCAGCGCCGAGTCGCCATTCCAATCACGGCCGCGGCCGAATCGCTCAATGTGGCGGTGGCGGCGGGGATCCTACTCTACGAGGTGACGCGTGTGGGCTGATCTCCAGCAACTCCCTCCCGCCGCCGTGCTGATTCTGGCGACGATCATCGGCCTGATGGTAGGGAGTTTCCTGAATGTGTGCATCCTGCGGCTCCCGGCGGAACAATCCGTCGTCTCGCCGCCGTCGCACTGCCCGCGCTGCGACCGGGGATTGTCGTGGTATGAAAACATCCCGGTCTTCTCCTGGATCGTTCTTCGCGGCCGCTGCCGGGGATGCGGAGAGCCGATTTCGATTCAGTATCCGCTCATCGAACTGGCCACCGGGGTCATCTGGCTGATCTCAGCATGGTACTGGGGGCTGTCGCTCGAAGCGCTGCGAGCCGCGGTCTTCGGAACGGTTCTGCTCGGCATCCTGATGACCGACGCGCGCGAATACATCATTCCCGACGAGTTCACCCTGGGCGGCCTGGCGATCGGACTCGCCTTTGCGCTGGCCGCCGGATGGCATGCGCTGCTGACGGCGGTGATCGGAGCCGCCGTTGGCTTTGGCCTGCTCTGGCTGGTGGGTGCCGCGGGAACCTGGGCGTTCAAGGAAGAAGCAATGGGTGGCGGCGACATCAAGATGATGGCGATGGTAGGCGCCTTCCTCGGATGGAAAGGCGTGCTGCTCACGATTTTCCTGGGAGCGTTGCTGGGGAGTCTGATCTTTCTGCCGCTCACGCTGGCCGGCCGCAAGAAGCTGGTGCCGTTCGGGATCTTCCTGGCGCTCGGAGCCACCGCGGCATATCTGGCAGGCCCCGCGATCTTCGCCTGGTACGGCCAGTACCTCCAGGGACTATGATGCCGCGCCGCCGCTGGGGTGCGTTGGCCCTGCTGCTCGCCCTCGCCTGCCGCGGCGAGCCGGTCGATGCCCAGCACAAGACCACGCTGGCAGAACTGGTGGACAGTCTTCGCCCATCGGTGGAGCACGCCACCGGGCTCACGTTCAAGGAGCCGCCCCGCTCGGCAATGCGGACCCGCCAGCAGGTGCGGCAGTATCTCGAGGCGAAGCTCGATCAGGAGCTGCCTCCCGAGCGCGCCGCCGGCATGGAGCAGGCATACGCACTGTTCGGGATGATCCCCGACACACTGCAGATCCGTCCGCTGCTGCTCAACCTGCTGACTGAACAGGTGGTGGGCTTCTACGACCCTGACTCCGCGATGCTGTTCGGTGTCGAAGGCGGAGATCCGGCGCAGCTGCGGCTGGTGCTGGCGCATGAGATGGTGCATGCGATCCAGGGACAGTATCTCTCGCTCGATTCGATTCTGGAGCAGCGCACCGGCAACGATCGGCTGCTGGCGGCGCAGGCCATCCTGGAAGGGCAGGCGATGCTGGCATCGCTCCGGGCGCTGGTGCCCGATCAGGACATCGTCGCCGATCCGCGCGTCTGGTCTCTGCTGCGAACGCAGGTGCGCTCGGCGCAGTCCACCATGCCGCAGTTCAAGGCGGCGCCCCTGGTGATTCGCCAGGAACTCATTTTCCCCTACGTCCAGGGCGCGGAGTTCATGCGCTGGTGGGTGACCAATCATCCATCCAGCGCCATGCCGTACGGCGACAGCATGCCGGTTTCAACCGAGCAGATCCTGCATCCGGAGCGCTACGCCGTGAATGATGAGCCGGTCACCCTCCGCTTCACCGATTCGAGCGACGCTGTGCAGTACGAAGACGGTCTCGGCGAGCTGGAAATCCGGGTGCTGGAGCAGGTGGCCGGAGACACCGGAGCGGTAGATGCTTCCGCGCCGCTTGGCTGGGGTGGAGATCGCTACCGGGTGTATCGCACCGGCGCTGGCAGCGCGGTGGTGTGGTACAGCGTCTGGGACAATCCCGCAGCGGCGGCGCGGTTCGGGCGGGCGATGGGAGCATTTCTCCGAGGCCGCAGCCGCACAGGCTATCGCAGCGAGCTCACATCGGTTCAGCTCGAAGGTCACGCCGGCTGGCGCTGGATCATTGCACCGAGTGGTTGGATTGGGTGGAGCAACGCTCCCAGCGCAACCGTGGCGACGGGCATCAACTCAGCAGCACGTTGACCCCGAACGCGATGACCCCTACCATCGCGCCCAGGACATAACCCAGCCGAACGATCAGATCGAGTTCACGCTGGGTTACCGTCCTGACGATCTCCTCCATCCGCTGGGTGGAGAAGCCGAGCACTTTCTGCTCCACCATCTCCTCGACCCGGAGCTGCTGCACCACCCGGGGAATCTGTTCCTGCAGCCAGTGCCACACGGCGTCGCTGGTGCCGGCGGTAATACGATTGGTGGTCTCGGCGCCGAGCCAGTTGGCCGGGCGGCCCAGCGGGCGATCGAGCAGTGAATCGGCCACCTGAGTTACCGCTTCCGCGACCCACTGGCGTCCGCGCTCGCCGCTGATCGCCTTCTCGGCCAGCTCGGCGATCTGCGCCGGCGGTACCAGCTCCAGCAGTTCGCCCCAGGTCCGCTCCTCCACGGCATCGAGCAGACGCCCCACCAGCCGCGCAACGGCGGCCCGCGTTGCCGGGTCGCGCACCACCCGCACCAGCCAGTCCCCCACATTGTGAACCAGCGCCGCCCGGCGCTCCGGCTCGAGCCGCTGCAGCCGCTCGCCCACCGGCATCCGAAGGAAATTCACCACCGCATCGTTGACCGCACGGGTCACCTGATTGCGAAGCCCCGGCTCGTGCAGCGACTCGGCAAACCGATCGAAGCCCTCGTGCTCGAATCCGTCGACCAGTCGTTCGATGGTGCGGTCGGTGACGACCAGCCGCGCCAGCAGCCGCTCGTGCAGGAGCAGCTCGCGCACCGAGTGATCGAACGCGTCGCGGAGCGCGTTCTGCACCGTCTGCCTCGCCTCGGGATCACTCAGCAGACCGGCGAGCCGTTCCAGCGCGATCGGGAGATAATCGGTGATCGCCTGTTCGACCGCGCCGACGATGCCGGGCGGGAGCCGATCGAGCAGTGGCTGCTGATCATCGCTGAGCCGCTCGAACTGGGCGTCGACGAACTTGCGCAGCGTCCGTTCGAGTTCATCGCCCTCCGCCAACCGGGCCACCCACTCGGCTACCCGCCGCTCGATCGCATCGCGCCGCCCCGGGCTCAGCGCCGACCCGACCGGCCGGTCGCCGACCTCGCGGCGAAGCCGAACCAGCCACCCGGTGATGAGATGCTCGAACTCGTCGGAGCGGGCGTATTCGGCGGCGCGCTGGGCCAGCCGCGGGGCCAGCCCGGCGACCGCGTCGTCGAGTGCGGCGGCGAGTTCCGGGCGAAGGGCGGCACGCAGCGGACCCCGCTCCCGCTCCA
>DASSTY010000295.1:0-4266 GCA_035707585.1 Gemmatimonadales bacterium | reverse complement strand
GACGGGGAGGAGTGCCCGCCGGAAGAATCGTATGGCTACTTCCGACCCGGTTTGGTCAGCTCGGAGAACGCGGTGCCAATCGCGCGAAAGGCGGCGTACTTCGGACCGGCTGGGCTCCATCGCACCACCACATGGTACCGGCCGTTTCGCACGCCTTCCACCACCACATACGTGCCGTCCAATCCGATGCCGTCATCGCAGGTCGGCATGCTCCAGAACTGGGCGCTGTCGAGCGCCTGTTTCAGCGACGCCCACTCGGCGCGCGTGAGAATTCGCACCTGCCGCTGCTTGATATGACCGGGGTCAAACCCGCCCATTCCACTCAGCCGGATGCTGACGAGCGTCAGGCTGTCGCCATGCTGCGTGGCGCGCTCCGTAATTCCCGGTGCGAAGGTTGGCAAGTAGGTAATGCGATAACTCTCGACCGACGAATCGGCGGCCAGCGCCGGCATGCGCACATCACGCATCGCGCGGAGCTGCCGAGAGAACTGGTCATTGAAGAAAGAGTTCATGCTGTCCGGCGTGCCCCAGCTTTCGCCCAGCGGAAAATACGGAATCGGGGGTGCCGCGGCGGGGCCGCTGAATCGCACCGTTCGGGCGATCGCCTCCAGCGTGTCCCGCATCGCCACCCCATGACCGCGGCCTCGAAGAACGAATTCCGGGGCGCGCTCGGTTTGCG
Organism: Gemmatimonadales bacterium; assembly: GCA_035707585.1. GTDB lineage: Bacteria > Gemmatimonadota > Gemmatimonadetes > Gemmatimonadales > GWC2-71-9 > DASSTY01. The sequence continues at coordinate 3,587 of DASSTY010000295.1, read as the reverse complement.
ACCACACCCAGCGGATCGCGAATTCGTCTTGGTCCTCATCCTCGCTGCTCGAAATGTCGCCCACGCGGCCACCCGGCTTAGCCCACTGGCGTCCGCTGCCTGAGGTGGCGTCGATCAGGTCGCGTGAGGAGACACTGTCGGCCAGTGGGCCCTGCAGCCATTCGACAAAACCATCGGGAGCGCCAAAGCGCGCGTGATCGTGCGCTTCAGGCGTGGGGCCCGAGCCGATGGCGCGCCACCCGGGCGGGATACAGAATCGGGCATCCGGTGCCGCCACGACAATCCACCCGCGTACATCGAGTGAATCTACGTCGACGGGGCAGCCGGAGCCGGGGCGGTCGACCGAAGAATCGGTCGGCGCGACCTGTGCCATGGCACCCCTGGCAACCACAAGCGTGGCGAGGAGCAGCAGGCCAGATCTCATGGCGAGATCCCTCCGCGGCAGACAGAGTGTTGCGCGTTCGTTCAATCCCTGTATGGATCGAATTCGTTGGCCCCGGCCATGACCACAATCAGCGGCCGCAGGGTATGCAGAATTTCGATCGTATCGCCCTGTGCCGCCAGCACATCGGGCAGCCGCCGGTAGACGTGCGGGCTTTCGTCGAGCCCGCCGCCCCGCAGAATCACACCTTTCCGGGCAACCCAATCCCGCATCATCTCCGGCGTCACCCGGCCCTGGCTGATGACTTCGCCGGTTTTCCGGTTCCGCTTCCCGGCTGCCGCCGTCCGTGACATGACCCGCCCGGCTCCGTGCACGGTGGAATACAGCGCGGCCCGCTGGAGCGCTTTGGTCGCGGGATCGCCCGGCGCGGCTCCCTGCACGATCACGGCATCGTCGCCCATCGATCCACCGATGAAACCGGTCTGACCAGGGAACGCCGGGGTTGCCCCTTTCCGTACGACGACCAGCTCCTCGCCGTCGTGCACCTCCTTCCAGGCAAAGTTATGGTGGTTGTGCACCAGCTCCACCTCCCTCGCCCCGAGCAGCGACACGACCTTCCGCGCCACCCATTCCCGTCCGGCATAAGCGTACCGGCCGGCCAGCGTCATCAGCGCCCAGTAGGCCTCGCCGACCGGATCGCTGAGCGGGAGAATCACCTCCGCCTCGGGCACCCGTTCACCCCAGGGTTTTCCCTGGCCGAGCGCCAGGAAGTTGGACGCGATGGTGTGCCCAAACCCCCGGCTCCCGAAGTGCACCCCAACCCAGAGAGTATCGGTTTCGTCGGCAAAGACGTCGACGTAGTGGTTGCCGCTCCCGACGGTGCCCAGCTGCTGCCGGGCCTTGGTATGCAGCGCCTGCCGGTGCTTGGCGGGCACCGCGTCCCAGGCGGCATCCGCGAACAGCGGATCGTGCACCGGGGCATCGTCGGCCTGATTCTTCCGCCCCACGCCAAAGCTCACCGCGCCGGCAATCCGGTCTGCCAGCCGTTCAAGCTCCTGGGCGCTTACGTCGCTCAGCGAAGCGTCGGTCCGGATGGCGGCGTTGCCGCAAGCGATATCGAACCCAACACCAACCACTGAAACGGCGCTTTCATAGGCGGCGACTCCGCCGATCGGCATGACGTACCCCAGATGACCGTCGGCCATCAGTGCGACCCGCCGGGCCCGCGCAGCCACCTGCGCCAGCTGTGCCTGGGTGTTTTCGTCATGAGTCCCGAAGATCTGCATGGGATCGATCCTTTCAGGGCGCGGAGACACCGAGCCATTCCCGGTGCATCCGCAATAAGAGCGCATTCGCGGCGGCGGCATCGGGCCGCACAGGGAGCGGCGAGCGGGCCCGTGCCTCCTCAACGGCCGCGAACAACCGGCCGGCCTCTGCCTTGACTTCGTCCAGTGTCCACGCGCCGCGCTTGATCGCCTTCAATTCCTCACCGTCAACCGCCCGATGCACCCTCAGTTCGCCGGTCTCGAGGAACTCGGCACCCATCCGGAGCAGGCGGATGAGATGGGCGGCGTTTTTCACGTCATACCGGTATTTCCGGACCATCCGCTTGCGCTTTTCACCCATGTACCCGGAAAAGTGCGCTCGGTGCAGCTTTCGAAAACGCTTGAGTGTCTCCAGTTCCATCCGCCAGCTTCTCGCGATGTGGAGCAGCTTGGCCGCGTCGGCCTCCAGCACTTCGATTATGGGGCCGTGCTCGCGAATGGTGGCGGTAAGCATCTCATACTCGGTCATGCGCTCCAGATCGAACGCCTCCATCCGCTGGAGCTGGCCCCAGGCATAGCCGGCGAACGCCTCCGCTGCGGCCTGGGACGAAAAGACCCGGCGATCGCCCCGGAGCCACTCAAAGACCGGGTGGCGGTAGACGTAATCCTCTTCCCGCAACCAGAGCAGACCGACGATGTTCGGGTTGCTCTTGAGGAGCAGGCGCCAGATAGGTGCCATGGCTGTGCGAGCCCATCAGCGCGAGCACGACCAGACTCGACTCGAGCGAGAAGCCGTGCTCATCGGCAAAGGCACGGCTCAGCCGAGGATCGAGCGAGTTATCGAACGACATGTTGCCTCCGCGTCTTTGAGAGCCGCATTCATTCATCATCGGCTGAATCATCCGCGTGCTCGCGCTTGAGGGCGCGCTGGAACGCCCGGCGCATCCGCCGCTGCTCGCTCGACATCTGCGACAGCGCCTCGATGCAGGCTGCCCGCACCCGAATCCGGGCGCCGACCAGATCGACGAATGTGATCCATTCGGGCAGCGGCTCGCGCGCGAGATCGGCATCGATAGTGCGTGCCATTGCGGTGCTCACGTACCAGCAGGCGTCGTTGGTCTCGAGCACGAAGTAGTCACCGACCGAGGGAGCCCGCTGGGGCTGTTCAGCGGAATTGCCGAGCCGATGCATTGCAGCCTCCCTGGTTGAAGTGACATCTGTGCTCTGGTAGAGCCGAAGTAATCGGGTTGCCGCGGCGCAACCGGACCCGCCGTACGCCGCACGGGAGTCGCGTGTCCGTATGCGGGCTCGACGCGCCGGCTGGCCGGCGGCAACCATCCTGCCGAAAGTGATTCGCCCCGCCTGGCGGGGTGCGCAGGCGGGGCGAATGGAACCGCTCCGAACGAAGCTCGGCGGGTCGTCCCCGCTGCTAGCCTCTGCCTGCGTTGATTGTCCTGATCCCGATGAGCGTGGCCCGGAACGACCCGCAATTGCCACCGCGTGGCTTCGCAATTCGGCCGTAGGCGCGCGCCTGCTGTGCCCCGCCGCGAACGTGGCGGCGAGCAATATCGAGCAGTTGGCTCGAGACGGCGGCGGACGGCGTGGAATTGCGATCTGGCATACCTGAGATTCCGGTCTCGCGGTTCGGGGTCTGAAAACACCAATCGCGCCGCCGAGGTGAGCGCCGAGCGAGACACCGCTCGGACGAAGCCGGCCGCCTCGGTGAGGAGGTGGGCCGGGCTCTGCACCATCGGGACGCGACTCCCAAGGGCGCGCACGATATCAATTTGGCTTCGGCGTGTCAAGAGGGGATCATGCGGGATATAAAAACGCCCCTCCACAACAGGAGGGGCATGGCGCTGCGGAAATCCGGACGAATGGGCCTGGGTAGAGTTGAACTACCGACCTCACGCTTATCAGGCGTGCGCTCTAACCACCTG
>DASSTY010000294.1:0-3772 GCA_035707585.1 Gemmatimonadales bacterium | reverse complement strand
GCTGATGGCGAGGATCTTACGAGTCGACGATTTCATCCCTGCAATCTATCGCCGTACCGGCCGCCGACAGGCCCTGGCGCGGCAGCACTCTTGACGATAGGTAGCTACTTATATAAGTTAAACCCTATGATAGCTGCCCCCGCACTCGATGCCGCCTTTGCGGCGCTGGCCGACCCGACTCGCCGGGCCATTCTGGCTCGCCTGGCACGAGGAGAGGCCACGGTCAAGGAGTTGGCTGAGCCGTTCGAGATGTCGCAGCCGGCGATATCGCAGCATCTCAAGGTGCTGGAAGATGCCGGTCTGGTAACGCAGCGGGTGGAGGGGACCAGGCGTCCCCGCCGCCTGGCCAGGGCAGGCGTCGAAGCGATGGATCAGTGGCTCGAGATGCTGCGGCAGGCGCTGGAGCAGAACTACGATCGGCTGGATCAGGTTCTGGCCGGCATGAAGACACCGACGAAACGCAAGGGAGGCCGGCCATGAGTTCGCAGAACCAGATGACGCTTCGAACCGAGGGTGAAAGGCACGTCGTTGTCACCCGGCATTTCGATGCCCCACCGGAGGCGGTATATCGGGCGCATACTGATCCCGAGCTGATTCGGCAATGGTGCCTGGGCCCGGATGGGTGGACCATGCCGGTCTGCATCAGCGAGGCGCGACCGGGCGGCCGGATCCGCTATGAGTGGAGCGACGGCAAGGGCGGGGGGTTCTTCCTGACGGGCGAGTTTATCGAACTGGTGCCGAACCGGAAGATCGTGCATGTAGAGCGAATGCACCTTCCCGATCCGACACCGGATAATCGCATCGAAACCCGTTTCGACCCCGACGGTTCGGGCACACTGATGACGATGCGGATGACCCTGCCCGACGCGGCCACGCGCCAGGCCATGCTCGAAACCGGGATGGAGCATGGAATGGAGGCGAGCTACCGCCGGCTCGACCACCTCCCCCAACCAGCAACTAGCAACTAGCCCCTAGCGACTAGCGACTAACCCCTAGCGACTAGCCCCTAAATTCTCCTGAATGAATCGCGGGCTCAGGTGGATGTCGAGCTGGACCAGCGGGTCGTCGCCGATGTTCTTGAATTCGTGGATCTCGCCGGCCTTGATCACGAAGATGTCGCCGGCTCGGCCCTCGAACTCCTCGCCGTTCACCTTCCAGCGCCCGCGGCCGGACTGGATGAACTGAATTTCGTCGTATGGGTGGCGGTGCGGGCCGGGGCCGCTGCCGGGCTTGCCTTTGAAGAGAAAGACCGAGACGCCGGTCGCCCCGTGATCGGCGCCGACGAACTGGTGTGAGCTGCCCACGAACGGAAGCGCTTCCTGACGAATGTGGTGCATGCGCGTTACTCCTGTGCCTGGATTCTGAACTGCCTCACGGATCGGCCCGGTTTGCGTTGCGTCCGCCGCATCCTCGTTCAAAAGCGCTGCAACCCATCACCTCATCTCCGAGCGGCCTGGCCGCCGCTCAGGAGCCAGCCGGCCGCACGGCGGGGGTCTCGTCACCGGGGTTTCAGGGGTATACAAGTACTTGTATACCCCGATTGGGGGCCAGGGGACATGTCCGGCCCGCGCGGTCGGATGAGATATGGACCCGAAAAACGTGGCGCGGCGATGGGCACAGCATCATGAAGCGACCGTCCGTCGCGCATTATGACATGGCCGTAAGCCGCAGCATCACGATCTGACCGTTTGGGTGCATGATGCCCGCCAACGACGTCCCACCGGAGTGACAGTGCAGCTCCACACGTCCTGACCGCGGCCGACGCCGGTTCGCCAGGCATCGAGATGGATCGACTGGCCGGGCGCTGGATTGGGCGGAGCAGCCTGGACCATCAGGGTGATGTCGGGAGTCGTACCCCTCCGATTGCCGCAGGCACTCTGATTGGTAACCGGCGGTGCGGTTTCGCGCAGTTCGTTCAGCGCCGAGGCGGGGAGATCGCTCCGCCGCGCGCCGCGGGTGACGCCGACGCAGATTCGGCGGTTCGTCGAGCCCTTCGATTGCGCAACCAGCTGCCGCAGCACGGCGCTCTCCGGCGTCGCGCCGGTGGTGCCGGCCGGCGCGGGGTTCGAGCCGGGCGTGAGCGTGCAGGCAGCCAGGAGCAGCGCCGACGGCACACTGAAATGCGGAATCGCTCGCCCCATGATCACTCCTCGCAACCGCCGCATCCGGCCTCCTTCAGGGCCACGCCGCCAGCGAAGTCCACACCTCTCGCGAGACATTCACCCGGCTGGGAAAGTGCTCCGCGAAGTCGCCTCGAAACGCCTCCGCATGTTCATTGAGATAGCGATCGAGATCGGCCTGCTCCATCGCCGCGTAAGTGGTGCGGTACCGCTGCAGGTCGAGCTGATCGAGCCGGATCGACGAGAAGCAGCCGGTCGCCCAGATCTCGGGAATGTGTTTCTCGCGCATGTAAGTTTCGAACGGCTGATCCAGACCGGCCTCGAGCGACACGGTCACTTCATAGAACAGCATGACGGGGCTCCCCTCAGAGGGTTGAGCGCGGCGCCGCGCGGGATCGCAATCGGGGCCGATTGGGGCGATGTTGTAGGATAACCGCCGAACCGGAGACGCGTAATGAGTCAGGATGAGGGAGCACCGGCTGGTCCCGATCTCGCCGCCGGCATCGCGATGACCGATCTCGCCGACGGAGCGATGATGGCCGGCCACTGGAACGACGACGTGGTGCTGCTGGTGCGGCGTGGCGAGGAATTCCACGCCCTGGAAGGGACCTGCACCCATTACGGCGGCCCGCTGGCCGAAGGAATCATGGTGGGCGATACGGTCCGCTGTCCCTGGCACCACGCTTGTTTCAACCTCCGAAGCGGCGGCCTGGTCCGCCCGCCGGCGCTGCGCGATCTCCGCCGATACAACACCGAAGTTCGGAACGGCATGGTCCGGGTCACCGGCCCCGCCACCGAGCCCGGCCGTTCGCCGGCCCGACCGGGAGCCGCCCCCGAATCGGTCGTCATTCTCGGTGCGGGAGGCGCGGGCGCGACGGCGGCGCAGACACTCCGGCGCGAAGGATATCAGGGACCGATCACGGTGATCGATCCCGATCAGGACGCTCCCTACGACCGGCCCAACTGCTCCAAGGATTACCTGGCGGGCAACGCACCCGAAGAATGGATGCCGCTCCACCCCGCCGATTTCTATCGCGACCGAGACATTCACCTGCGGCTGGGCCGGAGCGCTGCGCGGATCGAGCCGGCCCATCGTCGAGTGACACTGGACGACGGATCCGAGCTCGGCTACGGCGCGCTCCTGGTTGCCACCGGCGCCGAGCCGATTCGCCTGCCGCTCCCGGTGCGCGATGCGACGGTCCACACACTCCGCTCGCTGGCCGATTCCCGGGCGATCATCCGTGCGGCGGAAAGTGCCCGGAAGGCGGTAGTCTTCGGCGCCAGCTTCATCGGACTGGAGGTGGCGGCGTCGCTTCGCGCCCGCAATCTCGACGTCACGGTAGTGGCCCCCGATTCGCTCCCGCTCGAGCGGGTGCTCGGCGCCGAGCTGGGGCGGGTAGTCAAGCGGATTCATGAGGAGCACGGGATCCGGTTCGCGCTGGGCCGCAAACCTGCGTCGGTGGAAGGCAAGACCGTGCGGCTGGATGATGGCAGCGTCGTGGAAGGAGATCTCATCGTAGCCGGCGTTGGCGTGCGGCCGCGGGTGTCGCTGCTGGAAGAGGCGGGGATCAAGACCGATCGGGGTGTAGTGGTCGATCGGTTCCTGGCCACCAGCGCGCCCAACGTGTGGGTGGCCGGCGATCTGGCGCGCT
>DASSTY010000293.1:0-3244 GCA_035707585.1 Gemmatimonadales bacterium | reverse complement strand
GCCGCGCCGGATCAGCGGCGCTCGACCTGGTGGACGTGGCAGCGGGGCGGTTCGACGGTTTCTGGGAGCTCAGTCTGGCGCCGTGGGACATCGCGGCGGGGATACTTATCATCGAGGAAGCGGGAGGGCGCGTGACCGATCTGGCAGGTAATCCGCTGCGTCTGGCACCCAGTGGCGTCGTGGCGGGCAATCCGGCAATCCACCAGTGGCTGCTCGGCATGGTAAACGGCGCGGTGCGGGGAGATGCCCGGTGACGGCGCCGCTCAGCGACCAGAGCTCGATTGCCGCGTGGAGTGACGCGATCGCCGCGGGCACACCGTCACCGGCGGGCGGGGCCGCCGCTGCGCTCGCCGCCGCGCTGGCGGCAGCGGTCGTGGCGCTGGCCGGTCGGTTGGCCACGGCAGCGGGACTCACCGATGCGCACCCCGAAACGCGCAACATCCCCGAGAAAGCCGACGTGTTGCGCCACCAGCTGCTGGGGCTGGCACCACTGGATACCCGGGCGTACGGTGCATTGGCCGCGGCTGAGGCACTGCCCGACGGCAACGCCGCCGAGCACGCGGCGCGCGAGGAGGCGCTGGCCGGCGCCCGGATGGAAGCGGCCCAGGTGCAGTACGATCTGCTGACGGTCGGTGAGCGGGTGGTACGCCTGGGAATGGAGCTGGTGGAGCACAGCAGCGCCACCGGCCTGGCAGACGGAGGAACCGCGGGGTTGCTCGCCGCTGCGGCCTGCCGGAGTGCCTACTGGAATCTGCGGGAAGATCTCGTGCCGATGGCCGATCAGGCCGCCGCCGAAGCGCTGCTGGCGGGGGGACGAACCACGCTCCAGAAGGTCGAAGCGATGGAGCTGGCGATTATCGAGGAGTTGGGCCGCCGGCTCAGTGGAGCGACGTAAGAATCCTGGGGCCGTTGGATGTGACGGCCACGGTGTGTTCGAAGTGCGCGCTGAGACTGCCGTCGGCGGTTACCACCGTCCATTTGTCCTTGAGCGTTCTGGTAGCCGGCTTGCCGGCCGTGATCATCGGCTCGATGGCAAGCGTCATCCCTTCCAGCAGACGGGGCCCGCGGCGGGGGGCGCCGTAGTTGGGCACCTGCGGCTCTTCGTGGAAGCGAGTGCCGATTCCATGGCCCACCAGCTCGCGCACCACGCCGTAGCCGGCACCTTCGGCCACCTGCTGCACCGCGTGACCGATATCGCCGACGTGCTGGCCCACCCGCGCCTGCTCGATTCCGGCGGCCAGCGCCTGTTCGGTGATGTCCAGCAGCCGCTGGGCGGCGCCGCTGATTTCTCCCACCGGCAGGGTGATGGCAGAGTCGGCATGGAGTCCATCCAGCTGCACACCGCCATCCACACTCACCAGCGATCCCTCCTTCAGCACCCGCTTGCGGGAAGGGATGCCGTGGACGATTTCGTCATCGATCGAGATGCAGAGTGACTTGGGGAAGCCGTACAATCCCTTGAAGGAGGGGATCGCTCCCTCGTGACTGCGGATGAATTCCTCGGCGGCGGCGTCGAGGTCTTCGGTGGTGAGACCGGGCTTGAGAAGACTCCGCACGTGGTCGAGAGTCGCCGCCAGAATGCGGCCGGCGGCGGCCATGGCCTCGAGTTCCCGCGGCGACTTCAGGGTGATCATCGCGATGCGCCATCCTCCGCTGCCGGCAACGCCTGCCTCACGCGCTCGGCAATTTCGTCGATGCTGCCGATTGCCGGGATCCGGCGCACCAGCCCCCGCTCTCCGTACCACTCCAGCACCGGCGCCGTCTGCGCCCGGTAGGCCTCCAGACGAATCGCGACGGCCGCCGGATCGTCGTCAGCCCGGCCGGCTTCGAGCCGGCGGAGTTCGATCCGCCGGAGAATCTCTTCGTCCGACACATCGAAGAACAGTACCACGTCCATCTGGCGGCCCCGCTCGGCCAGGAGCCGCTCGACGCCTTCGGCCTGCGGAATGGTACGCACGACGCCGTCGAAAATCACCCCGCCGGCCGCCGACGGACGCGCCAGTTCCTCGCGCACCAGCTCCATGATGATGTCGTCGCTCACCAGATGGCCGGCTTCCATCACTGCCTTGGCGCGGAGCCCCACCGGCGTGCCCTGACGCACCGCCTCGCGGAGGAGATCGCCAGTCGCCACCTTGGGAATCCCCAGTGCTTCGGCCAGAATCGCGCCCTGGGTGCCCTTACCCGCCCCCGGCGGGCCCATCAGGAGGATGTCCATTTAGCGGTCGTGGGTCATGGGGTCGGGAAGCGAGAAACGGGAAACGGGAAGCGGGAAACGGGAAACGGGAAACGGAAGCGGTCCCGCTTCTCGCCTGTCGTTTCCCGCTTCTCCTCACATGTAGCGCTGCTGGCGTCCGCGGAACTTGACCCGGCCGGTCTTCATGAAACCATCGTACTTGCGGAGCACGCGGTGCTGTTCCACTTGCGCGATGGTATCGAGCAGCACGCCCACCACGATGAGCACCGAGGTGCCGCCGAACTGTGCCTGGATCCCGAGTTTCTCGGAGACCAGGATCGGCACCAGGGCAACGATGGCGAGGAAGATGGCGCCCGGCAGCGTCACCCGGGCCAGCACGGCGTCGATGTAGTCGGCGGTGCTGGCACCCGGCTTGACCCCGGGGATGAAGCCGCCCTGCTTCTTCAGATTCTCCGCGATATCCACCGAGTTGAACACGATCGACGTGTAGAAATAGGTGAACACGATGATCATGATCGAGAACAGGATATCGTACGGCAGCGCGCCCGGAGTGAAGAAGCCGGCGATGTCGGTCAGCGTCGGGTTCTTGGTGAAGCTGGCCAGGGTACCCGGCACGATGATGATCGTCTGGGCAAAGATGATCGGCATGACGCCGGCGGTGATCAGCCGGATCGGGACGAAGGTCTTCTGGCCTTCGCGAATCCGGCCGCGGCCCATCACCTTGCGCGGAATCTGAATCGGAATCCGGCGGGCGGCGATCGTCATCCCGGTTACCGCGGCCACGATCGCGACGACCAGCACCAGGAAGAGCACGGCGCCGATGGGACTCACCACGCCGCTCTTGACGAACTGCACCAGCTGGATGCTGCCGGGCCAGACCCGGTCCAGGATCGAGAAGGTGATCAGCAGGCTCATGCCGTTGCCGATGCCCCGCTCGGTAATCTGTTCACCCAGCCACATGACGAAGATGGCGCCGGCGGTGAGCGTCACCACCATGATGAGCCGGGCGGTGAACCCGGCATTGGGCATGGCGCCCGGAATCGACTCGGT